>JAGXAC010000016.1 GCA_019075925.1 Hyphomicrobiales bacterium
AACGCCCACTCCGCTGTCGGGCCTTCGGCGAACAGATCGACCGGCGTGTCCGCGGGTGCGGCAACCTCCACGACGACGCGCGCATGGCCACCTTCGGTTACGCGATGCACGGCGCGGATGGCGAGATCGCCGCCCGCGCCAAGAGGCACCCGCCGCGGCACGCGTGCCTCGGCCGCGGCGAGCGCGCCGTCCTCGGCGCCGGCTTTGCCGGACAGCGCAAGATCGAGACTGGCCTGCACGGGGACACACAGGTTCCCGCACACCGCATAGTCAAGCGTGACGCGCAGTGCCGATGGTCTGGCCGGATCCTGCGGCGCGATCCGTAGCGGCAACACGAAGTCGCCGACATAGCCGATCGAATGGCCGCCGGCGCCGTCGCTGAAGCGTTCCGGCGCCGGCCATAGTGCGGTAACCGATTTGACGTTTTCGGAGCCGGCGAAATTCAAAGTGGGTGGCACGCCCGAATCGCCGGGATAGCGCCAATACGTCTTCCAACCGGGAGCGAGGCGGATTTCGACGCCGCCACGCAACCATGTCGCACCGGCAGATTGAACGGCGCCGCCGGCAATAAGTCGCGCCGCGGCATGCTGCTCGGTGTCCCAGGCGGACGCGTCTTGCGCGCGCGCAACCGGCGCACCGACGGCGCAGAAAATCGCAGCAGCTACAATTACTAGTCGTCGGATAGGGACGTCGATCATGCCGCCGCTGTTTAAGGGTAACCGGCCCACACGCGCCATTGAAATCATCGTGACTTTAATTACACGACCTCGATGCGGCGATTGGAGGCGGCGACAGTGAGCCGCGGCCATTCGTTTGCAAAAACGGGTCGATCGGCTAACCTTTGATCATGAAATTGCCGCGCGTGACGCCGGAAAAAGGCAAAGGTCGGGGCAGGGGCTATCTCGACGGCCAGATGCTCATTGCCATGCCGGCAATGCTGGACGACCGCTTTTCGCGTTCGCTCATTTATATTTGCGCGCACTCTTCCGAAGGCGCGATGGGAATCGTCGTCAATCACCCGGCGCCAAACGTCAATTTTTCCGATCTGCTGGTGAAGCTCGACGTCATCCCGGCTGCGGACGCGATCCGGCTGCCGACCCGCGCTGACGTCGTGAAAGTCATGCGCGGCGGTCCGGTGGAAACCGAGCGCGGGTTCGTCCTGCATTCGGCCGACTTCTTCATCGAGAATTCGACCCTGCCGATCGATGACGGCATTTGTCTCACCGCCACGCTCGAAATTCTCAAAGCGATTGCGCGCGGCGACGGTCCTGCCAGCGCGATTCTGGCGCTCGGTTACGCCGGCTGGGCGCCGGGCCAACTGGAGAACGAGATCCAGGGCAATGGCTGGCTGCATTGTGCACCTGATTCCGAGCTGATTTTCGGTCCCGATATCGGCGGCAAATACCAGCGCGCATTAAAAAAGATCGGCATCGATCTCGGCATGCTGTCAAGCGAGGCCGGACACGCCTAGGCGCCGGTCAGCGCGCCATTTCGACTTTGCCGTGCGGCTGGAGCAAGGCGCGGGCGCGCTCGGGCGTCATCGGTTCGCCGAACACGAAGCCTTGTGCGTATTCGCAGCCAAGCTGGTAAAGCTCCACCGCATCGGAGTCGGTCTCGGCGCCCTCGGCGACCACATCCATTCCGAGGTCGTGCGCCAATGCGATGATCGAGCGCAAAATCACCGGCCGGGTGCCTTTTGCCGTCGTATGCACGAACGATTGGTCGATCTTGATCGTATCGAACGGAAAGCGCTGTAAATAAGCGAGCGACGAATAACCGGTGCCGAAATCGTCGAGCGCCAATCCGGCGCCCAATTCGCGAATCCGATGCAGCATCTGGGCGGCGTGCTCGGGATTTTCCATCACGATGGACTCAGTCAGTTCAAGCTTGAGCGAACCGCGCGCGAGCGGCGAACGCGCCAGCACGGTACGCAAGTCCTGGATCAAATCGTGTCGCAGCAATTGCCGCGAAGAAACGTTGACGCTGGCAAACAGGGTTTCCCGCGGCCGCAGCGTACGTTGCCAGGCACTGAGCTGCCGCGCCGTGCGCTCAAGCACGAACAGGCCGAGTTCCACGATCAGACCGCTTTCCTCGGCGATGGCGATGAATTCGTTCGGCGCTACCCGGCCGAGCTTCGGGTGGTTCCAGCGCGCCAGCGCCTCAAAGCCGGCGATCGCGCGGTCGTCGAGCCGCACAATCGGCTGATAAAGGATGGTGATCTCTTCGCGTTCAAGCGCCCGGCGCAAATCGGATTCAATCGACAGACGGTCCGACTTGCGCGCCCGCATCGCGAGCTTGAAGACGTCGATGCGGTCGCCGCCATTGCGTTTGGCGTGGTACATCGCCAGTTCCGCGTCCTTGAGCCGCTCCTCCGCGCGCTGCGGCTCGGAATCGCCGAGCGCCATGCCGATCGAGCCGGTCAGGAAAATTTCGCGATCGTTGAAGGTGATCGGTGCGCGCAGCGTGCGGCGGATGGTTTCGGCAAGCGCGGTGATGCGGGCAGAGTCGCGCTCCGACAACAGGATCAGCCCGAACTGATCGCCCGACAAGCGAGCGAGCGTATCATGCGGCTTGATCAGGCGCCCCAGCCGGCGTGCCAGCGTCAGCAGAATCGAATCGGCCAGCGCCATACCCACGGAATCGTTGACCTGCTTGAAGCGGTCGATGTCGATCACTATGACCGTCGGACGGATGGTGGAATCGGCGTTGCCAAGCCCGAGCACGGCTTCGAGCCGATCGAGGAACAATTCGCGATTGGGCAGGCCAGTCAGGTTGTCGTGCACCGCATCGTGCAACAACCGTTCTTCGGCGGTCTTGAACTCGGTGACGTCGCTCAGCGTGCCGACCAGACGAATGACCTCGCCGTCGGAGCCGACCACCGGCCGCGCGCGCAAAGCGAACCAGAGATAGTGGCCGTCGGCGGTGCGCATGCGAAAATCCTGCGCCACGCGGCCACGTCGTTGCTCGACGACACCATCGAGCGTAGCGCGGAAACGGTCGTGGTCGAGCGGATGCAGCACTTCGAGCCAAGCCGCAGCGGCTCCGTCGAGCGCGCCGTGCTTTAAGCCCAGCATCGCTTCGGTTTCCGGGCTGGTGAATACGCGGTCGGCGGAGACGTCCCAGTCCCAGATCATGTCGCCGGCGCCGGTGAGCGCCAGCGCACGACGTTCGACGTCGGACACGATGCCCTGCGCCATGCTGCCGGCGAACGCGTGCTGCATCACCGTGAAGCCGATCAGCATGACAATCAGCACGAGTCCGCCCAGAAGAGCCGGTGCGACGATGTCATTGGTGAGAAAGCCAAGCACGGTGAGAGCGGCGCCGCATACCCACACAAACAGAAGGAACCAGGTCGGAATGAGCATGACAGCGCGGTCGAAGCCGTGCGTCGAGAGATAGCTCACGAGCGCCAGCCCAAGCACGGCCACGAGGAATAGCGATATGCGGGCGATACCCGAGGCGACAGGCGGCGAATACAGCGCAACCGCGACCAGAGCGCCGAGAAACGCCAACCAGCCGACGGTAATGTGGGCATAACGCACATGCCAACGATTCAGATTAAGATAAGCAAACAGAAAAACCAGCAGCGTCGCCGCCAAGATCGCTTCGCCCGATGCGCGCCATATCCGCTCGACGCCAGACGACACCTCGAACACCTTGCTCCAGAATCCGAAATCGATGCCGATGTAGATCAGCACCGCCCAGCCGAGCGCGGCGGCAGCCGGGAACATGACGCTGCCTTTGACCACGAACAGAATCGTGAGGAACAGAGCGAGCAATCCGGCGATGCCGATAACGATGCCTTGATAAAGCGTCAGCGAGTTCACCTTGTCCTTGAACGCATCGGGCTCCCATAAATAAAGCTGCGGCAGGTTTGGCGCGCGCAGTTCGGCGACGAATGTGATCACGGTGCCGGGATCGAGGGTGACGCGGAATACGTCAGCTGTGACATTATCGACGCGCTCGGGCGGGTCGCCGGATGACGGGGTGATGTTGACGATGCGGGACAGTCCGAGATCGGGCCATATCAGCCCGGAACCGACCATCCGGTAATGCGGTGCGACGATAAGCCGGTCGATTTGCTCATCGCCGTTGTTGGCGAGCGCAAACACCGCCCAGTTGTTGCCGGCTTCGCGTGCGCGCACCTCGATGCGCCGCACGATACCGTCCGTGCCGGGCGCGGTCGAAACCTGCACGCGGTCGCCGTCGGTGTGCTGGAACTCGACCGCGTTGGTAAGGTCGATCGCCGCCGCGTCAAGGCGGATATTGACCGCTTCTACCGCCGAGGCGGCGGAAATACCAAACCATGCCGCGAATGCGAAGGCCGCGAGCGCCGTGGCGGCGCGAAGACATGCCAAGGAACGCCCTCCGATTTTAACGGCAACCCGCGCAGAAATTTTCCGGAACTCGCCGTCCCGCAATCTAGCCGACTTTGCCGCGAATTCGCAGCCGGCGGCAGCCGGAGCCAAACTTATAGCGCCGGCCGATGAGTAGCTGCTGAAGGGCACGAGCGCAAGAATTTTCCCGTGATTTTTCAAAGGGTCAGGTGAGGGCGGCGCGTCACGGATGGAACGAGCATTCGACGCGGTCGCAGGCATCCTTGCCGTGTGACATCCGCCGTCCCCGCGGCTAATTTAGCGACGTAGGAGAGTGCAATGGCTGCGATCGACCCGGACGATCTGCCAAAGAAGAAAATCACGCACGAGTTGGGACAGGACCTGGCACTTCTGTCGGTAGGCGAGCTTGCCGAGCGGATCGGGCTCCTGAGGCAGGAGATTGCCCGCTTGGAGGCGGAAATGGCGCGCAAGAGGGCCTCCCAAACGGCCGCGGCCACGTTTTTCAAAAAATAGGCGCATCGGCCCGCGAAAAGATTTGGCAACCTTCCCGAATTTATTAACCATTAGTTAAGCTTTCTCGTTCATTACGGTTATCGTCCATCTTCTGGACATCGAGTGGCTCCTGTCCACTCTGTTTGACGCCTCCCTGTTATCACCTTGAGCCGCCGGCAACGGCGGCTCTTTTTTGTGCTTTTAGCGGCGTCGTGCTGCGCTTTCGCGTGGCAACTATGTTGAAAATTGACGCGGGCGGCCTGCTGGACTCACACCCTCGATCGCGCGATGCTGCGGTTTGTGTGAGGCGTAGCAATGTCCGAGAAGCGTGCGAGTGAAGCCGGCGCGGTATCGTTTAGCGAGCGGCTGGCCAGTTCCCAGGTTTTTGCGACGCTGTTCCGTGATGGAATGGCGCTTGTCGAGGAGACCGCAAGTTATCTCGACGGCGCGGGCCGGACTGAATCCAAAAAGCTCGAGCGCAGCGCTGCGCTGGTCTATGCCACCGAAAGCATGCGCCTGACCACGCGTTTGATGCAGCTTGCCTCGTGGCTGTTGTTGCATCGCGCGGTGAAGGAGGGCGAGATGACGCTCGCCCAAGCGCACAAGGAAAAGAGCAAAGTGCGGCTTGCCGCCTGCGACCCGGGCGACCCGAAATCGATCGCGCTGCTGCCGGAGAAGCTTCAAGAACTGATCGCGCGCTCGACCAAGCTGCAGGCCGAGGTGCGCCGGCTCGATGCGACCATGCACGCGCCGCCGCCGGTCCAGATTCCGACCGGCAATCCGGTTGAACGCCAGTTGGGTCTACTGAAAGCTGCCTTCGAGCAGCCGAACCGCCTCTGATCGGGCGGCAACCGGCGCGACAGTTTGCGTCCGGCTATTTCTTGAGGAAGCCCTCGAATTTCTTCTGAAAGCGCGAAACTCGTCCGCCACGGTCGACCAGATGCTGTTGGCCGCCGGTCCAGGCCGGATGCGACTTCGGATCGACGTCAAGATGCAGCGTGTCGCCCGATTTGCCCCAGGTCGAGCGGGTGGTGAACTCGGTGCCGTCGGTCATAATGATCTTGACCAGATGGTAATCGGGATGCGTGTCGGGTTTCATGGCGGAGCTTTATGCCGTCGCTATTTGTTGCGAGATGGGCGGCTCTATAGCGCGCCGCCGCGTGTGCGGCAAGCGCTTCAATTGATCCGCTGTGGGGCCACAAGGCTTTAGCTTTCCCTGTCATATCCTATTGATGCAACCCCTTCGCCGGGACCAGATCGGATGGAAAAGCAAGAATTGCGGGCAGCCGGATCACTCGCCGCCGTCTTCTCGGTCAGGCTTCTCGGTCTGTTCATGATCTACCCGGTGTTCGCCGCTTATGCCGGCGGGCTGTCGCACGCCAATTCCTACCTGATCGGCGAGGCGCTCGGCATCTATGGGCTTACCCAAGGGTTATTGCAGATTCCCTTCGGTCTATTGTCGGACAAGGTCGGCCGTAAGGTGATGATCGTTATTGGCCTGATCCTGTTCGCAACGGGCAGCGCAATCGCCGCGGTCTCGACCTCGATCGGCGGCGTCATTCTTGGGCGGGCGCTGCAAGGTTCGGGGGCGGTCGGTTCGGTGATCCTTGCGCTCGTTGCCGATCTCACTTCCGAGGAAAACCGGACCAAGGCGATGGCCATGGTCGGCATCACCATCGGCGCTTCCTTCATGATCGCGCTCGGGATCGGTCCAATCGTGGCGAATTTCATCGGCGTGCGCGGCATATTCTGGCTGATGGTCGGCCTCGCACTCATCGGTATCGTCATAACTCAATGGGTCGTGCCGAACCCGCCCCGCCTGCGCGTGCATCGCGATGCCGAAACAGTGCCGGGGCTGATTGGTGCGGCGCTTCGCAACGGCCAGTTGCTGCGGCTCGACCTCGGCATTTTCGTGCTGCACGCCATGTTGACTGCCAGTTTTCTGGTTGTGCCGGGCCTATTGCGCGCCACGCTGGATATCCCGGCCCGCGGTCAATGGGTGGTCTATTTGCCGCTATTGGTCGTCTCCGTCATTGTGATGCTGCCCGCCATCATCGTGGCCGAGAAATATCGGCGCATGAAAGGCGTGTTCGTCGCCTCTGTCGCCGTGCTCGTGTTCAGCCAGGTGACGCTCTATTTCGGGTCCGGAAATTTGTTTGTTCTCCTCGCCGCACTGACGGTTTTCTTTTCGGCGTTCAACGTGATGGAAGCGAGCCTGCCATCGCTTATCACCAAGGTCGCGCCGCCCGACGCCAAGGGCACGGCGATGGGGCTTTATTCGAGCCTGCAATTCCTCGGCGTTTTCGCCGGCGGGGTGGTTGGCGGGTTGGCGAATCAGCACGCAGGAAGTGCCGGTGTTTTTGCCCTGACGGCTATTGCCGCGCTGGTTTGGCTCGTGGCAGCAGCCACGATGGCGCAACCAAGTTATCTGACGACGCGGCTTCTTCCGCTCGCCGACGAGAGGACCAAGGATTGCGAGAGTCTTGCCGCTAGGCTGCGCCAAGTGCCGGGCGTTGCCGAGGCGGTTGTCGTTCCTGGCGAGCGGCTCGCCTATCTGAAGGTCGACTCGGCGGTATACGACGCGGCGCTGGCGCAATCGCTGGCCGGCGCATCCTAGCCGTCCGCCGGTCGCTCGTGGCGCGGTTCGAACCGGCAGACCCGGTTGCGGCCCGAATGCTTGGCTTGATAGAGCGCGACATCCGCTTGTTTTAGCAACGCCTCGACGCCGGCTGTGCCATCGTCGCTGGCACTCGCGCCGATGCTGACGGTCACCGAGAGGATTATTTCGCCGGCCTTGACTGCGGCTTCCTCGACGAACCGGCGGAGCCGTTCGCCAACGGTGGCGGCGTTGTCGAGGGTCGCCTCGGGAAGCATCAGCGCAAATTCTTCACCGCCCAGGCGTCCGACGATATCGGACGCACGCCGATGGCATTGCAGCATTTGAGCCACGCTTTTGATGACCGTGTCGCCGACATCGTGCCCGTATCTGTCGTTGACCGACTTGAAGTGATCGATGTCGACCATCAACAGCGCCAACGGTCGTCTGTAGCGCTGGAACCGCGACCATTCGATTTCGGCGAGCGTCAGGAAATGCCGTCGGTTGTACACTCCGGTCAGGCCATCGACGCAAGCCAATTGCTCGAACGCGTCGGCTTGCCGGGCAAGTTCGCTGACGTTGCCGTAGGTCAAAAGCCGGCCGCCGTCGGGCAATGCCTTGCAGCGGAATTGGATGGCCGCCCCGTTCGGAAATCGTATCTGTAATGGTCGTTCTTCGCCGGCGCGGATCAAATCCATCTGCCGGGCGACATAATCGCCCAGCCGATCGTGGGAGATTGCGTAGGTTCTGCTGCCGCGGCTGTGATACATGAGCCGCACGAACGTCAACCCGTCGGTGATCATGTCGTCGGGTACCCGCCAAAAATGGCGGAAGGCGCGGTTGATGAACGTCACTCGGCGCTGTGCATCGAGGACGACAATGCCGACGTTCAGATCGTCGACGATCGCACGCAGTATGGAAAGCTGAGCGGTCAAGTCCGCAATCCGCGCACCCGCGTGCGCTGACGCGTCGGCAACGCGATCGTCCAACGGGAATCGGATTGCACCAAGCTGCATGACCCGCCTGTGCGTGCGCCCCGATTCGTAAACGCGGGGCGGCGGGAAATCAGGCAAGGTGACGTCGCGATTCCTGGCATGAGCCGCACCAAACGGTTTCATCGATCGAAAAATTTCTAATGAAGATGCTAGCCTGGATTTACCGTGCCGTCTGACCGCGGCAACGGTCGCCAGCTCATGCGATACACCGGCTTGCCGGAGATCGAATTGGCGCCGGCGGCAGCAATGGAAAATCCCTGCTGCCGGTAAAACCCGATCGCGCGGTCGTTGTCGGTATTCACATCGAGGTCGAGGCCTAGCGGCGAAAGACGCTTGGCTTCCTCGATCAGTGCGGCACCGACGCCGGATCGCCATCGAGCCGGGGCAACGACAAGTTGATCAAGATAGCCGGTCTTCGGGTCGACGGTGGCGAAACCGATCATTTCGCGGTCGGCTTCGGCAACCGTAATCTCGCAGTTTGGCACCAGCTCGTCGCGCCATCGCCGGCGCCACCAGTCGAGCCGCTCGGCAAAGTTGATCTGCGGATAGGCCGCTTGCCAGGTCCGCAGCCAAAGGTCGTTCGCGGGGTCTTCGTCGCGCGCGTCGTAGCGGCGCAGCCGCACGCTACTTCTCCGTCAATTTCAGCTCGATGCGGCGATTGCGGCTGTAGGCTTCTTCGGTTGTGCCGGTATCGATCGGCTGGAATTCACCGAAACCGGCGGCGACCAGGCGTTGCGGCGAAACGCCCTTGCTGATCAGATATTGCACGACCGAAATCGCCCTTTCGGCCGACAGTTCCCAGTTCGATTTGAACGGCGAGTTCGCAGTCAGCGGGCGCACGTCGGTATGACCGTCGACTCGCAGGACCCAGTTGATTTCCGAAGGAATTTGCTTCTCGAGGTCGATCAGCGCGGAAGCGAGCTTGTCGAGTTCGGCACGGCCTTCCGGCCGCAGCACCGCTTGACCGGAATCGAAGAATACCTCGGCTTGGAACACGAAACGGTCGCCGACCACGCGGATGTCGGGGCGGTTGCCTAGGATGTCGCGCAGTTTGCCGAAGAAGTCGGAGCGGTAGCGCGACAGTTCCTGCACCCGCTGCGCCAAGGCCACATTGAGGCGTTGGCCGAGGTCGGCGATGTGCAGCTGCGATTCCTTTTCCTTCTGCTCGGATGCGCCCAGCGCCGCCTCGAGGGCGCCGATTTGCCGGCGCAATGCGCCGATCTGCTGATTGAGAATTTCGATCTGCGCCACGGCACGCGCGGTCGCTTCCTTCTCGAGGTCAAGTTGGGAGCCGAGCCGACCGACCTCGGCCTTGCCGGTGTCGGCGTTCTGCGCTCCTTCCGCTGCGCTGCGCAGCCGGTCGCGTTCGCCTTCGGCGGCGGACAGCGACGCGCGCAGATGTGCGACCTCGTCTTCGAGACTGGTTTTGCCGGTGCGCTCGAGCGAAAGCAGGTTGGACAGCCGGGTGATTTGCGCGTTGAGACGGGCCAGCGCGGTGTCTTTGCCGGCGACTTCCTGGGACAGGAAAAATTGCGCGACCATGAAGACAGTCAGCAGGAAGATGATGGACAGGATTAGCGTCGACAACGCGTCGACGAAACCCGGCCAGTAATTCATGCCGGTGTCGCGGCGGGTTCGGGAGAGCGCCATGCGTTTTGCGCCTGTCTTTCAATCTCAGTCGGCGCGTTCGCGCGACAAAAGTTCCATGAAGCGCCTGATGTCGCCGTTGAGTTTCGATTGAGTGTCCGCCCAGTCGCGGATCATTTGCTGTTCGGCGCGCATGTGCTGGACGAGACCCTGGATCGCCTCAGCAAGGTTGGCCATTGCCGCCGTTGTCGCCTTGCCGGAGCCGGCTTCGTTGATCGAGTTGCGTAACCGTTCGATGGCCTCGGTCATGCCGCCCGGCAGCGCGGCCACGGCGCTCGAGCCCGCCGCGTCGAGATCGTGCACAGTGGTGGCGAGCCAGTCTTCGAGGTTGTTGTAGAACCGGTTCTGCGCCTGGCTCGTCTGCAAATCGAGGAAGCCGAGGATGAGCGAACCGGCAAGCCCGAATAGCGACGACGAGAACGAAATGCCCATGCCGCCGAGCGGCGCCGCCAGTCCTTCCTTGAGGGCGTTGAACACCGTGTCGGCGTCGCCGCCGACGTTGAGATTGTTGATGATGCCGCCGACCGAGCCGACCGTCTCGATCAGGCCCCAGAAGGTGCCAAGCAGGCCGAGAAAGACGAGCAGACCCGTCAGGTAGCGCGAAGTGTCGCGCGCTTCGTCAAGGCGGCTCGCCAGCGAGTCGAGGAAGGCGCGCATGATCTGTGCCGAAATCGTCATCCGGCCGGCGCGCTCGCCGCCGAGGATCATCGCCATCGGCGCCAGCAGGGTCGGCGGCCGCGCGGCGGGCACGGACGGATCGGCGCGCCGAAAGCTGTTGACCCAGGAAACTTCCGGAAACAAGCGGATCACCCGGACAAACGACAAGATAATGCCGATCAGCAAAACGCCGACGATTAATCCATTGAGCCAGGGATTGGCCATGAAGGCATTGAGGATCTGGTGCTGAAGGACAAAGGCGATCAACCCGCACAGAATCAGGAACACCAGCATCCGAACGAGGTAGATGCGAGGGGAGGCGAGTTTGACTTGATCGACGTTGTCCGCCATCGGCTTTCGCTTTGCGCCCGGTAGCCTAGTAGCCCAATTTTAACATTCGCATCCGCGGTCGGCGTAATCTCATGCGAATGTTAGAATGAAAAGGACCACTCGCAAAGATAAAGGCTTGGTGGAGCATTACATTCGACATTCGCTTCATGAGTTTGCCGCCAGCCGGGGGGCGAATGTCAAATCCGCTCCACGAGCTACCCACGAGCTACTATGGCACAGCCGCTATTTTAAGAAAAACGCTGGAAAACGCGGCCTGCGCGCATCCGCCCGCAGTTTGAATGTGGCCGCCTTTGCGGCGCGGTGATGGCGCGCTGGTCAGGATCGTCCGGTGGATTTTGCCGGGGATGGCGACGCAGCTTCTTTGCCCGCGGCTTTCAGCAGCCGCAACAGTTCGCGGTGCATGGTTTCGTTGCCGGCGACGATGTTGCCTTGCGTCAGGATCGCCTCGCCGCCGTCGGCGTCGCTGACGAACCCGCCCGCTTCGCGCACCAGGAGGATGCCGGCGGCCATGTCCCACGGCGACAAATCGCGTTCCCAGTAGGCGTCGAGGCGGCCGGCTGCGACCCAGGCGAGATCGAGCGTGGCGGCGCCGTACCGGCGCAGCCCGGCAAAGCTTTGCTGGGCGGCAAAGATCTCCCGGTGCGCGACAACAAGATCGCCACGGCCGAAGTGCGGCAGCCCGCAGGCGACCACCGCGTCGTCCAGACGCTGCCGTGCGGCGACGCGGATGCGACGGTCGTTGAGAAATGCTCCCTTGCCGCGCTCGGCGACGAACAATTCGTCGTTGGCCGGATTGTAGGTCAGCGCCGCGACGATCGCGCCGCTGCGTTCGAGCGCGATCGACACCGCGAAATGCGGTATCCCATGCAGGAAATTGGTGGTGCCGTCGAGCGGATCGACAATCCAGCGGTGCGTTTTGTCGGCACCGGCATGGGTGCCGCCTTCCTCGCCGAGGAAGCCGTAATCCGGCCGCGCCTTGGCGAGTTCGGCGCGCACGAGTTCCTCGGCGCGGCGGTCTGCGGCGGTGACGAAGTTGCGCGGTCCCTTCAGCGAGACTTGCAGGTTCTCGACTTCGCCCAGGTCGCGCTTGAGGCTGCGGCCGGCGCGATAGGCGGCCTTGATCATGACATTGAGGATTGCGGAGTGCGGCATGGCGCTTCGCTACCTGCGCCGCGGGCCGCGCGCAAGTCCGGCAGCAAACCGACGTGTCGCGCTCACGACGGCGGCGGTTTCTTCAGCCAGTCGAGCCAGACTTTGGCGGCATGCTCGCCCTCGGCGCGGGTGCCGGCGTCGAGGCTGTTGACGAAATCGTCGAGTTTCAGGTTGGTCTCGCCGCCCGCCTTGGAAATCAGGTGCCATTTCGTCGCCCCGGCCGGATCGCGCGGTGCGCCGCGGCCATCGGCGAGAATTCTGGCGTAGCGGTCCTGAGCAATCGGGTTACCGTGCAGCGCCGCCTTGTGAAACAGCGCCGCGGCGGCTTGCTCGTTTTTGGCGACGGTTTCGCCGTTGAATAGCGCGATCGCGTATTCGACCTGCGCGTCGGCGTTGTCGGCGAGCGAGGCGAGCGACCACAATCGCACCGCCTCCTTCAGGTCTTTCGGCACGCCGCGGCCCTGCTTGTAAAGCGTGCCGAGCGCATATTGCGCTTCCGGATTGCCGGCATTCGACGCGATGCGAAGGAGTTCGGCGGCGTGCTTGAAGTCCTGCGGAAACAATTGGCCTTCCATATAAAGGAGGGCGAGATTGTAGGCGGCGAGCGGATGGCCGAGCTTGGCCGCCGCGGCCAGCAATTTGGCGCCCGCTTCGCGGTCGCGCGGGCCGGCGCGGCCTTCCATCCGGAACATCGCCAGCGCGAACATCGCGTCGCGGTCGCCGCGGTCGGCGGCGAGCTTGTACCACTCCGCGGCCTTGGCGTCGTTGCGCGGGACGCAATAGCCGTCGGAATAAAGCTGGCCGAGAAGTGTCATCGACTTCGGGTCGCTCTCGGTCTCGACGTAATGCGTCGCCAGCGCGAAGGCGCGCAGGAAATTGCCGCGCTGGAATTCGCCATAGGCGTAGTCGGGTGTGGCGGTTGCGGCGGCGCATCGGGTCGCTGCGGCGATCGCCAATGCCGCCACGGGGACGAGGAGGGCTCTGCGGCGCGATGCCGTCATTGCGGAACGGTGGCCTCCGCGAGCCGGGCGGTTGCCGCCGCCACCGTTGCGGCCGCTGTTGCTTCGTTCGTCCATATCCAGTCACCGAGCGCGACAAAATCGGCTTTGGCCCGCGCCAGCGGGGCGACTTCGTCGAGGCCGGATGCGTAACCCACACAGGGCACTTCGAACAATCCGGCCGACCAGGCAACGCGCTCTTCGACCGCATCGAAGGGCGGACGGTTGCCGTACGGGTTCGGTTCGCCGAACATGACGTAGTCGGCACCAGCCTGGCCGGCGAGCATGGCATCATGACGGCTGCGCAATCCGCCGCACCCGGCGATGCGGTCGGGTTTGAGCGAGCCGATGGCGGCGGTCAGCGCCTCGATGCCGGTGAGATGGGCGCCATCGGCGCCGGCCCGCGCCGCTAAATCGGGGTGTCCGTCGAGCACGACCGCGATGTCGCGGCGCTGCACGATTGCGGCGACGGACCTGGTTCGATTGATCAAGGAGCGCTCATCAGTCTCGGCAAGCCGCAACAAGAGTGCGGCGACGTCGCCGACTGCGAGTGCCGAGTCGAGGTGGCGCGCGAAGGCGGCGGTATCGGTCAATGGTGGCGTGATCAGATAGAGGCGGGGAGTTAAGGAGGGGGGTTGCATCGTATCCGTCACCCTGAGGTGCGAGCCACAATCGCGTTCATGCGCACCTTCGACGCGCTATGGCGAGCCGCGAAAGGCGACGGCCCCGGCGCTTGAGTGAGCATCCTTCGAGGCCCGCGCTGCGCGTGGGCACCTCGGGATGACGGCTTGGCAATTCCGCCTCTTCGCTTTCCATCGACGGCCCCCGGTTTGTACCAGGGAAATACAGATTCACGCCGCCTTTCGCTCGAGGTCGGCTTTCCATTTCCCAAGCGCGGCAAGTCCGTTCATCCGAGCGCGGTGGCCGAAGGCGCGTTGCGCCGCAGCCACATTCTCCGCCTTGCCCGACCAGGTCTTCTGCGGTGCGGCCTGCAAGGCGCGGCCGTAGGAGAAGGTCACGCGCCACGGCAGCGGTCCCATCTTGTTGATCGCGTCGAGGTGCGCGGTCGCTTCCTGGTCGGACTGTCCGCCGGACAAAAAGGCGATGCCCGGCACCGCGGCGGGGACACAGGCCTTGAGGATGCGCACGGTCTTCTCGGCCACCTCCTCGACCGAGGCGGTCTTGCTGGATTTCTTGCCGGGCACGATCATGTTCGGCTTGAGCACCATGCCTTCGAGCGGCACGCGCTGATAGAACAATTGCTCGAACACGGTCTTGAGCGCCAGTTCAGTCACCACGGCGCAGCGTTCGATGGTGTGATCGCCATCCATCAGCACCTCCGGCTCGACGATCGGCACGATGTCTTCGTCCTGGCAAAGCGCCGCGTAGCGCGCGAGCGCGTGCGCATTGGCATAAACACAGCCATAGCTCGGGATGCCCGGGCCGATATCGATCACCGCGCGCCACTTGGCGAACTTGGCCCCGAGATTGCGATATTCCACCAGCCGCTCGCGCAAGCCGTCGAGGCCCTCGGTCACGACTTCGCCCGGAGCGAACGGCAGCGGGTAGGTTCCCTTGTCGACCTTGATGCCCGGCAGAGCGCCACATTGCGCGATCACTTTGACGAGCGGCGTGCCATCCTTGGCATTCTGGCGGATGGTCTCGTCATAGAGGATGACGCCGGAAATGAACTTCGACATCGGTTCGGTGCTGCGGAACAGCATCTCGCGGTAATCGCGTCGAGCGATCGGTGTCGAGTCGACGCCGATGGCATCGAACCGCTTCTTCAGAGTGGCCGTCGATTCATCGGCGGCGAGAATGCCGCGGCCGGGAGCAACCATGGCTTCCGCCACCTTGTTCAGCTCGTTGAGATTCATCGCATCCTGCTCGATTTGATCATGCTTGATTTGGTCATGCCGGGCCGGCACGGCCGAGATTATTACCGCTGCCGTACGACTCAAACCCCGCCCTAGCGCGAGCCGGGGGATAATTTCAGCACCTCGACGCCCGGAAGCGCTTTACCTTCGAGCCATTCGAGGAAGGCGCCGCCTGCGGTGGAGGCATAGGTGAGGCGGTCCGTGACACCGGCGATATTGAGCGCCGCCAGCGTATCGCCGCCACCGGCGATACTGACAAGCTTGCCGGCCGCCGTGAGTTCCGCCGCCGCCTCGGCCACTTCGACCGTGCCGTTGTCGAACGGCTCGAACTCGAAGGCGCCGAACGGACCGTTCCACAGCAGCGTCCTGGAACGGGCGAGAACCGAAACCACGTGCTCAATGCTGCGCGGCCCGATGTCGAGGATCATGTCGGCGGCGCCGACGCCGTCGACCGGGACGATACGCGAGGCGACATGTGCGGCGAGCTTCGGCGCCACCACCGCATCGACCGGCAACACGATTTCGCGCCCGAGCAACTTCGCCTTGGCCAGAATGTCGCGCGCGGTCGGCATCAAGTCGCTTTCGCACAGCGACTTGCCGACGCTCTTGCCTTGCGCCGCCAGGAAGGTGTTGGCCATGCCGCCGCCGATGATCAATGTTTCGACCTTCGCCAGCAGATTGCCGAGCAGGTCGAGCTTGGTGGAAATCTTGGCGCCGCCGACGATGGCGGCCACCGGCCGCGTCGGCGTGTGCAGCGCCTTCGCCAGCGCCTCGAGCTCGGCCTGCATGGCACGCCCGGCATAGGCCGGCAGCTTATGGCCAAGGCCCTCGGTCGAGGCGTTGGCCCGGTGTGCGACCGAGAACGCGTCGTTGACGTAAATATCGCCGAGCCGGGCGAGGGCGGCGACGAAATCCGGATCGTTCTTGACCTCGCCGCTGTGGAAGCGGGTGTTTTCCAGGCACAGAATATCGCCCGGCTTCATGGCGCCAACCGCGCGTTCGGCAACTTCGCCGATACAATCCTCGGCGAAACCGACCGGCCGGCCGATCACGCGGGCAGCCGCGGCGACGATCCGCTTGAGCGAGGCTTGCGGGTCGCGCCCCTTGGGCCGGTCGAAATGCGACAGCAGGATAACCTTGCCGCCGCGGTCGGCGATTTCCCGGACGGTCGGCGCCGTGCGCTCGATCCGCGTCACGTCGGAGAGGCCGCCGTCATTCATCGGCACGTTGAGATCGACGCGCACCAGCACGCGCTTGCCCGTCACGTCGGCGTCGTCGAGGCTGCGAAAAGACATGTTCGAGACGAACCGGCCCAGCGCGTTCAGATCAGCTTGCTCATCGCCACCGCGGTATCGACCATGCGGTTGGAGAAACCCCATTCGTTATCGTACCACGACATCACCCGCACCAGCGTGCCGTCCATGACTTTGGTCTGGTCCATGTGGAAAATCGCCGAGTGCGAGTCATGGTTGAAGTCGCTGGAGACGTTGGGCGCGTCGGTAAAGCCGAGGACGCCCTTGAGTTGTTGCTCGGCGGCACGCCGCACCGCCGCGTTGATCTCTTCCTTCGTGGTCGCCCGCTTGGCCACGAACTTGAAATCGACCACCGAGACATTCGCCGTTGGCACGCGGATAGCAACGCCGTCCAGCCGTCCGGCCAATTCCGGCAGCACCAGACCGACCGCTTTGGCCGCGCCGGTTGAGGTCGGGATCATGTTGAGCGCGGCCGCGCGCGCCCGGTACAGGTCCTTGTGCACCTGATCGAGAACCGGCTGGTCGTTGGTGTAAGAGTGAACCGTGGTCATAAAGCCCTTGTCGATGCCGACCGAGTCGTTGAGCACCTTGGCGACGGGCGTCATGCAATTGGTGGTGCAGGAAGCGTTGGAGACTACGGTATGCGCCTTGGTCAGCTTGTCGTGATTGACGCCGTAAACGACGGTCAAATCGACGCCCTCGGCGGGAGCTGAAATCAGCACGCGCTTGGCGCCGGCATTGAGATGCACCGCCGCTTTTTCCTTCGAGGCGAAGATGCCCGTGCATTCGAGTGCGATGTCGATACCGATCTCCTTCCACGGCAACTGCGACGGGTCCTTGACCGCCGTCACCTTGATCGCGCCGTTGCCGCAATCGAGGGTGTCGCCATTGACTTTCACCTCGCCGGGAAAACGGCCGTGCACAGAGTCATAGCGTAGCAGGTGCGCATTGGTTTCCACCGGCGCCAGGTCGTTGATCGCGACGACTTCGAAATCGCGACGTCCCGCCTCGATCGCCGCCCGCAAGATGTTGCGGCCGATGCGGCCGAATCCGTTAATGGCTACGCGGACTGACATTTCTTTGCTCTCGCTTTCTTGGACGTTTGACCGGCATCAAATTTTCTTAACCTGGCATCAAAATTCATTGAACCGATTGAATTATACACAATAGATGTGGCGCCGGATCGCAATGATCAAACAAAATTCCAGTTTGTGCATATCGCCCGGGGAAGTCGTCCCGAAATATTTTCGATCGTGCGCAAAATTCAACCGCAGCCGTTCGGATTTTCGTTCGGCTAGCCGCTCAAGCGCGCCCGCGCCGCCTCAACGACCTTTTCGGGCGTAATGCCAAAGTGTTGATAAAGCTCCTTATATGGCGCGCTGGCGCCGAAACCGGTCATGCCGACGAAGACCCCGGCCGAGCCGATGATCGCGTCCCACCCTTGGCGGATGCCGGCTTCGACCGCGACGTTGACTTTCGCATTGCCGACGATCCTGCCGCGTTCCTTCTCCGGCGCGGCGAGGAAAAGCTCGAAGCAGGGCAGCGACACGACCCGCGCGGCGATCTTGCCCGCGGCGAGGAGTTTCTGCGCGGCGACTGCAATCGCCACTTCCGATCCGGAGGCGAACAGCGACACGTCCGCCGTGCCGCCGTTGGCGGCCGCTACCAGCTCATAGGCGCCGTGCTTGCATTGGTTGTCCGTATCGAAGCCGAGCCGCAACTGCGGCAGGTTCTGCCGCGATAATGCCAACACGCTCGGTCCGTGCTCGTTTTCCAGCGCGAGCTGCCAGCATTCGATTGTTTCAACCGTATCGCACGGGCGAAAGACTTTCAGGTTCGGGATTGCGCGCAGAGCGGCAAGCTGCTCGACCGGCTGATGGGTCGGTCCGTCTTCGCCGAGCCCGATCGAGTCGTGCGTCATCACGTGGATCACGCGCTTGCCCATGAGGGCGGCGAGACGAATGGCGGGCCGGCAATAATCGGAGAACACCAGGAACGTACCCGAATAGGGAATGACGCCGCCATGCAGCGCCATGCCGTTCATGGCCGCGGCCATGGCGTGCTCGCGCACGCCGTAATGGATGAAGCGGCCGGAATAATCCGCCGCCTTCATCGCTTTCATCGCTTTGGTGCGCGTATTGTTGGAGCCGGTCAGATCGGCCGAGCCGCCGATCATCTCCGGCAGCGCCGCGGTCAGCGCTTCAAGCGCGAATTCCGACGCCGAGCGGGTGGCGATCTCCTTCGGCGTTTCGGCAAGTTTCTGCTTCACTGCGGCGACCGCGGCGGCGAGTTGTTCGGCCGGCAACGTGCCGCGGATACGGCGCGCGAATTCGGTGCGTCTGTGGGCATCGAGCGCGGCCAGGCGCGCTTCCCACGCGAGCCGCGCCGGGCGGCTGCGTTCGCCGGCCGTGCGCCATTGTGCGCGGATGGCGGCCGGGATTTCGAACGCCGGCGCCGTCCAGCCGAGTTTCGTTCGCGCGCCGGCGATTTCCTCGGCGCCGAGCGCCGAGCCGTGGCACTTTTCGGTGCCGGCCTTGGTTGGCGCGCCGAAGCCAATGGTCGTGCGGCAGGCAATCAGCGACGGCCGGTCGGATTTCCTCGCGGCCTCGATCGCGGCGGCGATAGCCGCCGGATCGTGACCGTCGATCCGCGTCGCCGCCCAGTTGGCGGACTCGAAACGCTTGACCTGATCGACGGAGTCGGCGAGCGCAAGCGGGCCGTCAATCGAGATGCCGTTATCGTCGAACAGCACAACGAGTTTTCTCAGTTTAAGGTGCCCGGCGAGTGCGATCGCTTCCTGGCTGATGCCTTCCATCAGGTCGCCGTCGGAGGCGAGCACGTAGATCGAGTGATCGACGACGTCGTCGCCGAACTCTGCGGCCAGATGACGTTCGGCGATCGCCATGCCGACGGCATTGGCAAGTCCCTGCCCAAGCGGGCCCGTTGTGGTCTCGATGCCCGGAGTGTGGCCGTATTCCGGATGGCCCGGCGTGAGCGAACCGAACTGCCGGAAATGCTTGATCTCGCCGATCGTCATCGTCTCGTAGCCGAGCAGATGCAGCAACGCATAGATCAACATCGAACCGTGGCCGGCCGAGAGTACAAAGCGGTCGCGGTCGGGCCACGCCGGATCGGCCGGGTCGAATTTGAGAAAACGTGTAAACAAAACCGTGGCGACGTCGGCGGCGCCCATCGGCAAGCCGGGATGTCCGGATTTTGCCTGCTCGACGGCATCCATGGCGAGCGCACGGATGGCGTTGGCCATGCTGTCGTGGTTCGCGCGCGCGCTCGTGGGTGCGCCTGGAGAGGGAAAATGTTGCGCCTGGGCGAGATTTCCACTCGCCGCGGCAGGACGGTCCGACATTGCCATGATGGGCCAAGCGCGGCGCGCGTGCATCGCCGCTGCAATCACGAGAATAGTCGGCACCATTAGCACGCGACGGTGTTGAGTCAATTGCGCGGCCGACCGGCAAAGCGGTGTCGTGCACAGGCTTTCGCGCGTGTTGCTTTAGCCGTTGACGCTCTTGCTCGATGCGACGTAAGGTTCTCAACATAAATCATTGCCGTGGCACGCTTTTCGACCGGTGGGTTGCCGGCCGAATGGTTGCAACGGATGGCCGCAACGGATGGCCGAATGAACGACGGCGATCCCATCGAGATTGCAGCGCGGCGTCTGACGCTCGCGCTCGACGCGCTGGAAGCATCAATGGAGCGGCGTGGCGAGACCGATCGCCATGAAGAAGCGCTGGCAACCCAGATCCACGCGCTCAGTTCGGATCGGGCGCGGCTGGCGAGTGAGCTCGATCAAGCGTCGGCGCGCGCCCGCGGATTGGAGGTTGCCAACCGAGAGGTGGCACAGCGGATCGCGCAGGCGATCGAAACGATCCGCAGCGTGCTTGAGCAGAGCAATTGAGCGGTAAACAGTCGAGAGTGAAATGTCTCAGGTCAATGTCACCATCAACGGACGTCAATTCCGCATGGCCTGCGAGGACGGCCAGGAAGCGCACCTGACGGAATTGGCGCAACAGCTTGATCGGCGGATCGAGGGTTTGCGCGCGAAATTCGGCGAGATCGGCGATACGCGGCTGACTGTCATGGCAGCGATCACCATGGCCGACGAACTGACCGAGATGGCGCAACGTCTCAGGCATCTGGAGGAGGAGGTGACGGCGATCAAGGGGGCGCAGGAAGCCACCGCTGACCGCAGCAGGAGTACGCAAACCGCACTCGCAACGGCGCTCGCGTCGGCGGCGGAGCGGATCGAAATCGTCACCAAGAAGTTGAATAAGACGATTGGCGGCGGCAGTGTTGCGCTGGGGTGATAGCATCGCTCATGCCGCAGGACTACATTCTAACAGCGGGGCTGCCTGGTGCGTCAGGAGCCATAATTCCCGGGGCCTTATCGATCCTTAAGGGAACTGTCCCTGTCCGGGCTCCTGGGCTCGGGCACACGGTGCCCACCTACTTTCGTAGGGAACCTGGGATCGAAGCTCCAACGGCCAGGCGGCTCCGCACCTATTGATCATGAATATGACATCGCACGCTGAAGATCTGAAAACCACGCTGCGTCGCGAGGTCATCGCGCGCCGTGATGCATTGCCGGCGGTAACACGCAAGGCGACTGCCGAGACCCTTGCATCTCGGCCCTTTCCGCTTGCGGTCACGCCGGGAATGGTCGTTTCGGCATTCATGCCGCTGAAGAACGAGCTCGATCCGCAACAGCTGATGCGAAAACTCGCCGAAGAGGGCGTTCGATTTACGCTTCCTGTCGTCATCGGGCGCGGCAAGCCGCTGGCCATGCGCGAATGGGCATTCGGTGAACCTCTGGTGCAAGGGGTTTGGGGTATTCGCGAGCCTGCCGCCACGGCCGCGACTGTGGATCCCGATATTCTGCTGGTGCCGATTGTTGCTTTCGATCGCACCGGCCACCGCATTGGCTATGGCGCGGGCTACTACGACATGACCATCACGCAACTGCGGGCACGCAAGCAGGTCGTCGCCGTAGGTCTTGCCTTTGCCACGCAGGAGGTTTCGGCGGTGCCGGCAACGCCGCGCGACGCGCGCCTCGATCTCGTGCTAACCGAGCGTGAGGTCATCGATTTGCGAGGCCGTTGAGTATGCGCATCCTATTCGTCGGCGACGTGGTCGGCCGCAGCGGGCGGACCGTCGTCGTGGAGCGTTTGCCCGGTCTCATTCGGGATTGGAAGCTCGATTTCGTGGCGATTAACGGCGAGAACGCCGCCGGTGGTTTCGGTATCACCGAAGCGATCTACCGGGAATTGATCGATGCGGGTGCGGACGCCATCACCGGCGGCAATCATTCCTGGGACCAGAAGGAAGCGCTCGTCTTTATCGAACGGGCGCCGAAGCTGCTTCGGCCGATCAATTTTCCGGCCGGCACGCCAGGGCATGGCGCGGCCTTGTGCGAGAGCAAGAGCGGTGCGCGCGTGTTGCTGGTCAATGCCATGGGTCGCATTTTCATGGATCCCCTCGACGATCCTTTCGCTGCGGTCGAGCGAGAGCTTGCGGCGTGTGCGTTGCAGCGTGGCGCCGACGCCATCGTGATCGATTTTCACGGCGAGGCGACCAGCGAGAAGCAGGCCATGGGTCAATTCTGCGACGGTCGCGCAAGCCTTGTGGTCGGGACGCACACTCACACGCCGACGGCGGATTTGCGTGTTCTGGCGGGCGGTACCGCCTTCATGAGCGACGTCGGCATGACCGGCGATTACGATTCGGTCATCGGTATGGTCAAGGACGAGCCGCTGCAGCGCTTTACCCGCCGCATTACTTCCGGGCGCTTTGAGGCTGCTTCCGGCGAGGCGACGTTGTGCGGCGTTGCAGTTGAAACCGATCCGAAAACCGGGCTAGCCGTGCGTGTCGCGCCAGTGCGGCTTGGCGGCGGCCTGGAACAGGCGGCGCCGACCTTCTGGGCTTAGGTTTTGCGCGCCAATATATTCCCCGCGAACGACCATGACGGAACCGAACGATGGCCGGACATTCCCAATTCAAGAACATCATGCACCGCAAGGGCAGGCAGGACGCGGCCAAGTCCAAGCTGTTCGGTAAACTCGCGCGCGAAATCACCGTCTCCGCCAAAATAGGCGCACCCGATCCGGACATGAATCCTCGGTTGCGTGCGGCCATCATCGCGGCGCGGGCGGAGAATATGCCAAAGGACAATATCGAACGCGCCATCAAAAAGGCGACCGGCGGCGAAAGCGAGACGTACGAGCAAATCCGGTACGAGGGTTACGGGCCAGGCGGTGTCGCCGTCATTGTCGAGGTGCTGACCGACAACCGCAACCGCGCGGCAAGCGACGTGCGCGCGACGTTCACCAAGAGCGGCGGCAATCTCGCCGAAACCGGTGCGGTATCGTTCATGTTCGATCACGTTGGGGTCATCGAATATGAAGCCAAGGCAGCGAGCCCGGATGCCGTGTTCGAGGCGGCGCTGGAGGCCGGAGCTGACGACGTGTCGTCAAGCGAGAACGGTCACGAGATCTACGTTGCGCAGGAAAGGTTCGCTGCCGTCGCCAAGGCGCTGGAAGCGAAATTCGGCGAGCCGCGGAAGGCGGCGTTGGTCTGGCGGCCGCAAAACACCGTTGCCGTCGATGACGAGCAGGGCGAGAAGGTCATCAAGCTCATCGACAGCCTCAACGAGCACGATGACGTGCAAAACGTCTACGCCAACTTCGAGGTCTCCGACGCGCTGATCGACCGGTTGAGCGGTTAGCGGCCGACGCCGCGGCCCGTGCCGCCATGCTATGAAAGAGTTGGCATGACGCGCCCGATTCGCATTCTCGGCATCGATCCGGGGCTCCGCCGCACCGGCTGGGGCGTGGTGGAGATTGCCGGCAACCGGCTGGGATTTATCGGCTGCGGTTCGGTGGCGACCAACAACGAAGCCTCACTGGCGGCGCGGCTCTTGGTCATTCACGACGGCCTGATGCGCATTCTCGACCAGTTCCGGCCCGATGAAGCCGCCGTCGAGGCGACTTTCGTGAACAAGGATGCCAAGGCAACCCTGAAGCTCGGACAGGCCCGCGGTATTGCCATCGTGGTACCAGCCAAAGCCGGCGTCCCGGTTTCCGAATACGCGCCAAATCTGGTGAAAAAGAGCATCGTCGGTGCCGGCCACGGCGACAAGGCGCAAATCCGCATGATGATCGGCGTGCTGCTGCCCAAGGCCGACCCGTCCTCCGACGATGCAGCCGACGCGCTTGCGGTCGCGGTAACGCACGCGCATCACCGCCAGAGTGTGCTGCTCAAGGTGGCGACGCGATGATCGGCAAGCTCAAGGGCATCATCGATTCCTACGGCGAGGATTTCGTCATCGTCGACGTCAACGGCGTCGGCTATCAGGTGCATTGCTCCGCCCGCACCTTGCAAGATCTGCCGCGGGTCGGCGAGGCGTCGACACTGTCGATCGAAACCCATGTGCGCGAGGATCAGATCAAGCTGTTCGGGTTTTCGACCGACATCGAGCGCGAATGGTTCAGGCTCCTGCAAACCGTGCAAGGCGTCGGCGCCAAGGTTGCGCTGTCGGTGCTTGGCACGCTGCGGCCGTCCGAACTCGCTTCCGCCATAGCGATGCGCGACAAGGCCATGGTGGCGCGCACGCCCGGCGTCGGGCCGAAAGTGGCGGAACGAATCGTCACCGAGCTCAAGGACAAGGCGCCGGCCTACACCGACGTCGATCCGGCGCTGGTGCGGCTCTCCGGGGCGCTCGACGAGAAGCGTGCGCCGCAGCCGATCAGCGACGCCGTCTCCGCGCTGATCAATCTCGGCTATGCGCAGCCGCAAGCCGCCGCCGCCATTGCCGCTGCGGTGCGCGGCGCGGGCGAAGCCGCCGAGGTCAGGACGCTCATTCGGCTGGGCCTCAAGGAGCTGGCGAAGTGAAGCGGCCGGCCAAACTCAGCGCAGCGGATCGCGAATTGATCGCAGCCGCGAATGCCGCCATTGCCAAGCGCTATCGCGACGACTGGCAGGAAGTCGGCGCGGCGTTGCGCACCCGCTCCGGAAAAATCTTCACCGGCGTCAATCTCGACGCCTATCTCGGGCGCATGGCGGTCTGCGCCGAGGCGGTTGCACTCGGCCGTGCGGTGGTCGATCTTGGCGAAGCCGGGATCGAAACGATCGTTGCGGTGCGCCATCCGTCGCCCACGGAGAGAGATCAGGCGATCGCCGTGGTTTCGCCGTGCGGCGCCTGCCGTGAATTGATTTTCGACTACGATCCACGGGCGCGGGTGATCGTGCCGAACGGCAAGTCGCCGGGTGTTGTTCCGATCGGGGATCTGTTGCCGAACAAATACAGGCGAGGGTCGGAAGGGTGAGCGCAAATGGCCGCCACGATCTGGTGACGGCGGAGCGGCGCGACGAAGACGCTGCCGAAGCAAGTCTGCGCCCGCAGCGGCTTTCGGAATTCATCGGCCAGGAACAGGCGCGCAAAAACCTCGGCATCTTCATCGAAGCCGCGCGCGGCCGCCGGGAGGCGCTTGATCATGTGCTGTTCGTCGGGCCGCCCGGCCTCGGCAAGACGACGCTCGCTCAAATCGTTGCGCGCGAGCTTGGCGTCAATTTTCGCGCGACCGCCGGTCCGGTGATTGCGAAGGCCGGCGATCTCGCCGCGCTCCTGACCAACCTGGAGGAGCGTGACGTCCTGTTCATTGACGAAATCCACCGGCTCAATCCGGCCATCGAGGAAGTCCTCTATCCGGCGATGGAAGATTTCCAGCTCGATCTCATCATCGGCACCGGACCGGCGGCGCGCTCGGTTAAAATCGACGTCGCCAAGTTCACGCTGGTCGGCGCAACCACGCGCGCCGGGCTTTTGACCAATCCGCTACGCGACCGCTTCGGCATTCCGGTGCGGCTCAATTTTTATTCCGAAAGCGAACTCGAGCTGATCGTCAATCGCGGCGCGCGGGTGCTCGGCATCGGCGTCACGGCCGACGGCGCCAACGAGATCGCGCGGCGTGCACGCGGCACGCCGCGTATCGCCGGCCGTTTGCTGCGGCGGGTCCGCGATTTCGCGGCTGTCGCGGGTGCGGCGGCGATCGATCGCGCCGTCGCCGACAAGGCGCTAGCGGCGCTGGAGGTGGACAGTGCCGGCCTCGACGCCATGGACCGGCGCTATCTGACGACGGTCGCGTTGAACTATGGCGGCGGCCCGGTCGGCGTCGAGACGCTTGCCGCCGCATTGTCGGAGCCGCGTGACGCCATCGAGGACATTATCGAGCCGTATTTGATTCAGTGCGGGCTTCTGCAACGCACGCCGCGGGGCAGGCTGATCACCGGCCATGCGTTCCGGCATCTGGGCCTGCCTGAACCTGCGCGCGATCCGGCTCAGTTCGGCCTGTTTGCCTCCGAGGAGTGACGGAAAGCCTCAATGCAAACGTATGAAGGTGGTTGCCATTGCGGCCGGGTGCGGTTTCGCGTCACTGCCGATCTGACAAGGGTGACCGAATGCAACTGCTCGATTTGCAGCAAGAAGGGCTTTCTGCACCTGATCGTTGCGCCGCAGGCGTTCGAACTTCTCACTGGCGACGGCGCGTTGACGACCTACCGTTTCAATACCGGCACCGCTAAACACAGTTTCTGCGCGACCTGCGGCATCCACTCCTTCTACGTGCCGCGTTCCGACCCGGACAAGATCGACGTCAACGTGCGTTGTCTCGACGGTGTCGATCCATCCGCGCTGAAACCGCATCCATTTGACGGGCGGAATTGGGAACGCGCGAACGCTGGGCGTGTGCCGTGGAGGTAAGATCGTGACCGATATTCCGCTGGACGGCGAGATTCACGACGGCCGGCACACCCTGATTGTGCGCGTCTATTACGAAGATACCGACTTCACCGGCATCGTCTATCACGCCAACTACCTGCGTTACATGGAGCGCGGGAGAACCAATTACTTGCGGCTGATCGGCGCCGATCACCGGGCGCTGTTCGAGGCCGCACAAGCCGAAGCGCCGGGATTCGCCTTCGTCGTCCGCTCGATGAACATCGATTTTCTGCGGCCCGCGCGCATGGACGACATCCTCGATGTGATTACCGAGCCGGAGGAAGTGTTGGGGGCATCGGTCACGTTGCGGCAGAAGGTCATGCGCGGCGAAGAGCTTCTATGCACCGCGAGCGTGCGCGTGGCCTTCATCAGCGCCGGCCGGGCACGGCCGATCCCAAAACCGCTGCGTGTCGCCATGAAGGCCGATCTGGACCGCACGCAGTAATCGGGCTGCGGCGAGCGGCGCGCAGCCCCAGATTGGACCGATCATGGACGCTCCGGCTTTTGCCCTGTTCGACACCGCGATCGGCCGCTGCGGCATCGTCTGGAACGAGCGCGGCATAGCCGGCGTGCAACTTCCCGAAGCCGGCGAGTCCGCGACCAGGAGCCGGCTCGCGCGCCGATACCCCGCGGCACGCGAGGCGGCGCCGGACGTGAGCGTGCGCCGCGTTATCGGCGCCATCGTCGGCTTGCTGGGCGGTCAGCAGAACGACCTGAGCGGCGTGACCCTGGATTACGCGGGCGTGCCGGACTTCGCCCGCCGCGTCTATGACGTCGCGCGGACCATTCCGCCCGGCGGCACCATATCCTACGGCGAGCTTGCCGAACGGCTGAACGATCGCACCCTCGCGCGCGAGGTGGCGCAAGCGCTTGGGCAGAATCCGTTCCCGATCATCGTGCCGTGCCATCGGGTGATGGCAGCCGGCGGCAAGATGGGCGGCTTCTCCG
Source organism: Hyphomicrobiales bacterium (assembly GCA_019075925.1). Taxonomy (GTDB): domain Bacteria; phylum Pseudomonadota; class Alphaproteobacteria; order Rhizobiales; family Xanthobacteraceae; genus BOG-931. The sequence goes on from JAGXAC010000016.1 coordinate 27,091, forward strand.
CTCCCGGCGGCGTGCGCACCAAACTTCGGCTGCTCACGATCGAAGGCGCGCAACCGACCGGGCCGACCTTATTTGCCGATCTGCCGTTGCAAGCCGCGCCGCGCCGGCGCGCTTGAGGCGCGCGGCAATCCGCAATCGACGCGATGGCCGGACTCATGTAAACACTATTAACATGAACTGGTCCAAGGACGACAAGCGCGGGCCGCGCGGTTACCACCACGGCAATCTGAAAGAGGCTTTGGTCCGCGCCGCGCTTGAATTGATCGCCGAGAAGGGCCCGGCCGGATTCACGTTCGCCGAAGCGGCGCGCTGGGCGGGAGTAAGTCCGGCAGCACCTTATCGACACTTCCGCGACCGCGATGAGCTTCTCGCCAGCGTTGCGCTGCGCGGCTTCAGTGAATTTGAAACCGCGCTTTCGCATGCCTGGGACGACGGCCGCCCGGAGCTGTTCGCTGCGTTCGACCGGCTCGGCAAAGCCTATCTCGATTTTGCGCGCACCGAACCCGCCTACTATTCGGCGATGTTCGAAGCCGGAATTTCGCTCACATCCAATCCGGAATTGCGCGAGGCGGGAGATCGCGCCTTTGCTGTATTGCGCGCGGCTGCGGAAAAGATTTGTGCGCGAGCGTCAGGACGAACCAAGCCACCGACGTTGATGGTCGCCTTGCATATTTGGGCCGTTTCGCACGGCATCGCTTCGCTGTTCGGCCGCGGCGACGCGGCGCGGCGCACCTTGCCAATGTCGCCGGAAGATCTACTTGAGGCAGAGATGCTGATTTATTTGCGGGGATTGGGCGTTGCGGACGTCCAGTCTCCCGCTTCGCCTTAGGGTCCCGTCCGATCCCGACCTGATCGGATCAGGCTCGAAGTCTCCGAGGTCGAACCAGTCTCTGACATCACGAAGCCGAGAGGCGCTTGACTTTCGAAGGTCTAATGTTAATGTTATTTACATTCACACTTGGGAGGTCCCGTCATGGTCCTCGTCGACAAACTGGATGAGCTCGGCAAGCCGGCCTGGATTGCGCTCGTGATCCTCGGCTTCATTGCCTGGTGGCCGATCGGCCTCGGCGTGCTGCTCTTTTCGATTGGCACCGGCAGATTTAGGAGCGGAAGAATGGGATGCTGGCACGCCCGCCACGGCGAAGAGTGGCAGGAGCGTTGGCACGGCAAAATGGAACGCATGCAGGAAAAAATGGATCGCATGCGGGCCAGAATGGAAGGCAGGCGCGGCGATTGGTGGGGCACCCCGCCATCGAGCGGCAACAAGGCCTTCGACGACTACCGCACCGAGACGCTGCGCCGGCTCGAGGACGAACAGCGTGAGTTCAAAGAGTTTCTCGAGCGGTTACGCTTTGCCAAGGACCGAGCCGAGTTCGATCAGTTCATGAACGAGCGGCGTAATCACCCGCAGGACGGTAGTCCGCAGTCGCAACCACAAGCCTGAATCTTCCTGCGCGCGCAAAAATTTCCGGGCCGCCCATCGCAAGTTGGGCGGCCCGCCCGCATGTGTGGAACATGATCCGAAAAAAGCCTGCCCAGGGACTTGATCTGCGGACGGCTGGCGGCCCGATTCAATGCAAGCGGATCGGACCTGATGGGCGCCGCTGCCGGTAATGACGGGATCGTTGACGTTATTAACGTCGCATTAAGGACAACCGGGCTTCGTAGGCGTGAACGACCGGTGTTGCGCCCTAGTTTGGACACGTTTGGCGAAGATTTCGGGCTGGCCGGTGGACGGGTCCGGCTCGGGGTCCTCGCGAAATTCTCAGGTCTTGGTCGGCGCGCATAAAGCTGCCGTCAGGACTTCGGTCCCGGCGCCGGCGCGGCACTTTCGGTCATTGGTGGCCCGGTTGGATCGCCGGAAAGGACGCGCCCATGAATGCAGCCGACATCACCACGTCGGCCCTGCCGTTGACCTCTTCCGATCTCTCGATGTTCCACCTGTTTTGGCAGGCCCATTGGCTGGTCAAAACAGTGATGACCGGTTTGATGGTGTGTTCGGTCTGGGTTTGGGCGATTGCGATAGACAAGACATTGCTGTTCCGGCGCATTCGTAAGAGCGGCCAAGGTTTCGAGCAGGCGTTTTGGTCGGGCCAGTCGCTGGAGGAGCTTTACGCTTCGCTCGCCGCCAAGCCCGGCCACTCGTCGGGTGCGCTGTTCGTCGCCGCGATGCGCGAGTGGAAGCGAAGCTTCGAGGGCCATGCCCGCTCCTTCGCCGGTCTGCAAATGCGCATCGAAAAAGTCATGAATGTTGCCATCGCCCGCGAGGTCGAACACATGGAGCGCTGGCTGTTGGTGCTGGCGACCGTCGGCTCAGCCGGTCCCTTTATCGGCCTGTTCGGCACGATCTGGGGCATCATGACCAGCTTTCAGTCGATCGCCGCCTCGAAGAATACCTCGCTGGCGGTGGTCGCCCCCGGCATCGCCGAAGCGTTGTTCGCGACTGCAATCGGCCTTATCGCCGCCATCCCGGCGACTATTTTCTACAATAAGTTCATCACCGAGGTGAACCGGCAGGCACAACACTTGGAAGGCTTTGCCGACGAATTCACCGCGATTCTGTCGCGGCAGATCGACGAGCGCGGGTGAGGGATAGTTATGGCGGCGAATGTCGTGAGTGCGGCTTCCGGCGGCGGAAAAAGGCGCCGCCGGCGACCGGTCATGGCCGAAATCAATGTCACGCCGTTTGTCGACGTCATGCTGGTGCTATTGATCGTGTTCATGGTGTCGGCACCTTTGCTCACGGTCGGCGTCCCGCTTGATCTGCCGCAAAGCCAGGCCAAGTCGCTGGATCAGGACAGCGAGCCGCTCACGATCTCGGTGAATGTGCAGGGCCAGGTCTTTTTGCAAAACAGCGAGATCAAGGTCGATGAATTGGTGGCCAAGCTCAAAGCCATCACTGACGCGCGCGGCGGGGCCGACGAGCGTATCTATGTGCGTGGCGACAAGAAGGTCGATTACGGTACGATGATGCGGGTCATGGGCCGGCTGTCGGCCGCGGGTTACCACCGCGTGGCGCTGGTCACTGAGGTCGAACAGGGCGGCGGATGAGGCGGCCTCTGATCATATCGGCGATTGCGCATGCGGTCGTGCTCACCTGGGGGCTGGTTGCGTTTGCCGCGCGGCCGAATGACGCGACGCCGACCGAGCCGCTGCCGGTCGAGTTCGTTTCGGCGACCGAATTCTCCAAGCTGACGGCCGGCGTGAAGAACGCGCCGAAAGCGATCGACAATGCCAAACCGCTGGCCGACAAGATTGGCGACCCCAAGCCGGTGAAAGAGCTTGCGCCCAAGGTTGCGGATAAGCCGGAGATCAAGACCACCTCGACACCCGCTGCGTCCAAGCCGGAGAAGGTCGAGAAGCCAAAGGACAAGCCGAAGCCGGATCAGATCGCCGAGGCACTGAAGAAAGATCAGACCAAAAAGCCGCCGAAGAAGCCGCCGGTATTCAAGCCGGATCAAATCGCTCGGGAACTCAAGAAGGACGAACCGAAAAAGCAGCCGCCCAAATATGACGCCAATCAAATCGCGGCATTGCTCGATCATCGCGAGCCGCAGCGGCAGTTCGCGGCCGCGGCGACGCTCAACGACACGGCCTCACTCGGCGCACCCGGCGGCAACGCCGGGCGTTTGTCCCAAAGCGAACTCGATGCGTTGCGCGCACGGCTTAGCCAGTGCTGGAGTCCGCCCGCCGGCATCGATGCCAACTCAAAGCTTTACGTGACGCTTCACGTGTCGTTTAAGGCGGATGCCTCGCTGGCACAGGAACCGGAAGTGATCGAGGATACGGCCTCCACCTCCGCGGTCGGTCCGGCGCTCGCGGAAAGCGCCAAGCGCGCTCTGATGTCGTGCCAGCCCTTCACGATGCTGCGGCCGGAGCACTATGATCTCTGGAAGGACATTGAAATCAAATTCAACAATGAGCTGCTCGGTGGCTGACCCCTTCAACTTGCGCAATTCGCTGTCTGTGCGTCAGGCTTCGCCCAATCTTACTCGCCGCCACGTGGTCGCGCTCGGCGCATTGGCCGCCGGTTTGACACTGTCGGCCCGACCTGCCGGCGCGGTCCTTCAGCTTGACGTTACGCCCGGCAATTTTCAGCCGATGCCGATTGCGATTCCGGACTTCCTTGGCGGTACGCCAGCCGATACCGAAACCGCGGTCGGCGTTTCGCAAATCATCACCGCCAATCTCAAACGAAGCGGCCTGTTCGCGCCGATCGATCCGAAGGCGTTCCTGGAAAAAATCGCCAGCGTCGACGCGGTGCCGCGCTTTGCCGACTGGCGAACCATCAATGCGCAAGCGCTGGCGACCGGGCGAATAACGCGCCAGGACGACGGACGCCTCAAAGCCGAGTTCCGCCTCTGGGACGTGTTTGCCGGCCAGCAGCTCGCCGGCCAGCAATATTTCACGACGCCGGACAATTGGCGCCGCATCGCGCACATCATTTCGGATGCGATCTATGAGCGTCTGACCGGCGAGAAGGGTTATTTCGACAGCCGCGTCGTATTCATCGACGAGACCGGGCCTGCCGAGCGGCGCGTCAAACGGCTGGCGATCATGGATCAGGACGGAGCCAACGTCCGCTATTTGACGCGCGGCGATGAACTGGTCCTGACGCCGCGCTTTTCGCCGTCGACGCAGGAGATCACCTATATGGCCTACGGCCAGGGCGATCCGCGCGTCTTTCTTCTCAACATCGAGACCGGGCAACGCGAGATTGTCGGCAACTTTCCCGGCATGAGTTTCGCGCCGCGCTTTTCGCCGGACGGACAGCGCGTGGTGATGAGCTTGCAGGAGGGTGGCAATTCCAACATTTTCGTGATGGATTTGCGCTCCAAGGCGATGACGCGCCTGACCGATACGCAGGCGATCGATACCTCGCCGTCCTATTCGCCCGACGGCGCCAAGCTTTGCTTCGAATCCGACCGCGGTGGTCACCAGCAGATTTACATCATGGCGGCAACTGGCGGGCCGGCGCAGCGCATCAGCTTTGGCGACGGCATCTACTCGACGCCGGTTTGGTCGCCGCGCGGCGACTACATCGCCTTCACCCGTCAGGCAGAGGGAAAATTCGCCATCGGTGTGATGAAGCCCGACGGCAGCGGCGAACGTATTTTGACGGAGGGATTCCACAACGAGGGGCCCACCTTCGCGCCCAACGGCCGCGTCATCATGTTTTTCCGCGATCCGGGCGGCAACTCCGGGCCGTCGTTGTTCACGATCGACACCGCTGGCCGCAATGAGTTGCGCGTTCCGACGCCAAGTTTTGCCTCGGATCCCGCCTGGTCGCCGTTGCTGTCATAAACGCGACGGCCGTCCCACATCCTCGCCGTATTCACGTCCTATTAACCACCGCAAAAGCTTTACGGGGGATCGGCAGGTTTGAGCCTTCTTTGCAAGGCTGCATCAAGGTTGACGGAACGTTCGTTTAACGAAGGCGCTGCTAGATCGCACCAGGGACCAGCCATGTCCGAAGACGGAACAATGGAGGCACCAGAATGAATGCGATGAGTATTGTCCGCAGCGCGAAATTTGCAGCCATCGTCCTGGGCGTGCTGGCGGTTGCGGGCTGCGCGAAACACGAGCCCGATCAGGCCGCCATGGCAGGCGCTGCCGCGCCGGGCAGTCAGCAGGATTTCATCGTCAATGTCGGCGACCGCGTATTCTTCGACACCGACTCTTCGGAGCTTTCGGCGCAGGCGCGGGCGACACTCGATAAGCAATCGCAGTGGCTCAACCAATACAGCCGTTATTCGTTCACCATCGAGGGTCACGCCGACGAACGTGGCACACGCGAGTACAACATTGCGCTCGGTGCGCGCCGCGCCCAGACGGTGCGCGAGTATCTGATCTCGCGCGGAGTTGCGGCGCAGCGCATGCGCACGATCTCCTACGGCAAGGAACGACCGGTCGCGGTGTGCAACGACATATCCTGCTGGTCGCAAAATCGTCGCGCGGTGACCGTGCTCAACCAGAGCTCGTAACAGGTTTTTCCGGAAGTGCCTGAATTGGTGCGGAGCAATCCGGTGCAAGCCGGATTGCTCCGTTGCTTTTTGCTTGAATGGCCGTTTGCGATTGGCGCGGATTGGCGTAAAAGCTCGCCGGAATGTGGCGTCTAGTCACAATTTGGACGCAGCGTCAGCTATGGTAGGCAACTTCCTCGCACCGTTATGTCGCCGGCGATGAACCGCACTCTTTTTCTGCTTTTTGCAGTTGTGTTGTGTGCGCCTGGCGCGAAGCCAGCGCGCGCGCAGACGTCCGATGCAGATCTCGTCACCCGTATCGGGCGGCTCGAAGCCACGATCCGCGATCTCACCGGCAGCGTCGAGCAATTGCAATACCGCAACCAGCAACTCGAACAGCAAGTGCAGCGCCTGCAGCAGGAGGCGGCTCAGGAGGGCAGGGGATCGGCGCGTTCGCCGTCACCGCCGCAGCGCCCGAGCGGACAATATCCGGCGCCTGGCGCTGCGCCCGCGCCGGTGGCTGCGGCGATGCCGCCGCCGATGGGCGCGCCCATGGTTGAGCCGGCAAGCGGCCGGCGCGGGGACGCCTTCGATCCGGCGGCCAATCCGAATGCGCCCGGTGCACCGCGGCCGCTTGGCAGCAGCACGACGGCGACCGAGCCGCCCCCTCCGGTCGCGGAGGCGTCCGTTCCTCGTCAAATCGGTGCGCCACTCGATCTGTCGACGTCCGGCACCGCGCCGCCCCACCCATTGCCGCCGCCCCCGCCAGCCAATCCCAGCGCCACCGGTGCCATGCAAGCGACGTTGCCGCCGACAAATTCGCCGCGCGACGCCTATGATCTCGCTTACGGTTATATTCTGCACAAGGACTATAGTCTCGCCGCCGATGGCTTCCGCACTTTCCTGCGGCAATATCCCAGCGACCGGTTGGCGCCCGAAGCTCAATACTGGCTCGGTGAAAGCCTGTTTCAGCAGCAGCAATATCGCGACGCAGCCGAGGCATTCCTGGCCGTTTCCACCAAGTATGATACGACTTCGCGCGCGCCCGAAGCGCTGCTGCGGCTCGGTCAGTCGCTTGCGTCTTTGGGCGAGAAGGAGGCTGCTTGCGCCTCGCTTGGCGAAGTGCTGCGTAAATATCCGCGCGCTTCAGCAAGCATAAAACAGTCCGTGGAGCGAGAACAAAAGCGTGGGCATTGCTGACCAGGCGATTCGCGATGACGAAGCGAACGCGTTGTTCAGTGGTCTTGAGGAAGTCCCGGGGCTTTTGCTTGCGGTTTCCGGCGGTTCCGACTCTACGGCGCTTCTGCTGTTGGCGGCGCGCTGGGCCAGGCGCCTGAAAAAGCGCCGCAAACGTTCGCCAAAACTTCTCGCCGTTACCGTCGATCACGGACTGCGTTCGGAGTCCGCGCGCGAAGCGAAGGCGGTTGGACGGCTCGCGCGTCGGCTTGGCGTTCGGCATGCCGTCGTGCGCTGGCGCGACGCCAAGCCGAAGACCGGTTTGCAGGAGGCTGCGCGCCATGCCCGCTATCGGCTCTTGGCGCAAGCGGCGGTGCGCGCCGGCTGCGAACACGTTCTGACCGCGCATACGCTCGACGATCAAGCGGAAACCGTGCTGTTTCGATTGGCGCGCGGCAGCGGGCTCACCGGGCTGGCCGGCATGGCACACGCGTTGCCAATACCGATCGGCGAAGAGTCGGCGGTTTTTCTTGTCCGGCCGTTGCTCGGGGTGGCCAAGGTGCGGCTGGTCGCCACGTTGCGTGGCGCCCGCGTGACGCACAGCGAGGATCCGAGCAATCGCGATCCCCGCTTCGCGCGCACCCGGATCCGCTTGTTGCTGGCGCAACTCGCCCAAGAAGGTCTCGATGCGCGAGCCATTGCCCGTTTGGCGGCGCGCATGCGGCGTGCCGAGACCACCATCGAATTCGCGGTCGCGGCCGCGCGCGATGCGCTGGCGCCGCGGCCATGGCAGAGTCCGGTCGTCTTCGATGCGATGCGATTTAACGACCTGCCTGCGGAGGTGGGTTTGCGGCTGCTCGGCCGCGCGGTCGCCCATGTCGGCAACGAGGGGCCAGTCGAACTCGGCAAGCTCGAACTACTGTATGAGGCGCTTCGGAAGGCCCGGGTGCCGCTTCGCCGGACCTTGGCCGGCGCCCTTGTCGCGGCCGGCGGCGGCCGGATCGTGGTCGAGCGGGCGCCCTCCAGGCGCCAGGCTGGGGGCCGCTCCGGCAACCGCCGATTTACGAAATAGAGTGTAGAATAAACAGCTTGCCGGATGCCCGCGTTCTCTTGGCAGGCGGGGGTACGACGCCTACATTTGCCAAGGTATGACGCGATGCTGCCGCGATTCGCGAACAGTATGAAGCAGTTGGGTACCGGCAGATCGCCGGCGAAGGGCCTGCAATGAACGCCAATCTCCGGAATTTCGCGCTGTGGGTCATTATCGTCCTGCTGCTGCTTGCGCTGTTCACGCTGTTTCAAAACCCCGGCCAGCAT
>JAGXAC010000163.1 GCA_019075925.1 Hyphomicrobiales bacterium
CGACGGCGGTGCCGTGCAGATCATACTCATCGGCGGCTTCGATCTTCACGGTGGCGATTTCACCGACCCGCAGCGGGCGGCGGCTTTTGACAAAAACGCTGCCGTCGATCTCCGGCGCGTCACCGCGGCTACGACCCTTGGCGGTGTCCGGACTTGATCCCGTCACTGGGCTGATTTCGTCGATGATGACGCGCTCCCGGTTGCCGATTTTACGCTTGAGACGCTTGCGCGAAATCTCTTGCTGGCAGGCCATCAGGCGCTGATATCGCTCCTCTTTGACCGCGTCGTCCACCGGCTGTGCGGATGCGTTGGCCGCCGCGCCATCGACCGGCTCGTAACGGAAGCAGCCGACCCGATCGAGTTCGGCCTCGCCGAGCCAGTCGAGCAGGTGAGTAAAATCCTCCTCGGTTTCGCCGGGGAAGCCGACGATGAAAGTCGAACGGATGGTCAAGGCCGGGCATTGCGCGCGCCATTCTCGGATCCGTGCCAGCGTTTCCTCCTGCGCTGCCGGCCGGCGCATACGTTTGAGGACGGCGGCACTGGCGTGCTGAAACGGTATGTCGAGATATGGGAGGATTTTGCCCTCTGCCATCAGCGGAATGATCTCATCGACATGCGGATAAGGGTAGACGTAATGCAGCCGCACCCAGACGCCGAATTCGCCGAGCGCGCGGGCCAGGTCGATGAACTTGGCGCGGACCTTTTGGCCCTTCCATTCGCTCGTCGCGTATTTGACGTCGATTCCGTAAGCCGACGTATCCTGCGAGATGACCAGGAGTTCCTTGACGCCCGCGGCGACCAACCGCTCTGCCTCGCGCAACACGTCGGCCGCCGGCCGGGAGACCAGATCGCCGCGCAATTTGGGGATAATGCAAAACGTGCAGCGGTTATTGCAACCTTCTGAAATCTTTAAATAAGCATAGTGCCGCGGTGTGAGCTTGATGCCTTGCGGCGGCATAAGATCGATGTGTGGATTATGCTGCGGCGGAACGGCGCGATGCACGGCTTCGAGCACGCTTTCGTATTGTTGCGGTCCGGTCACCGCCAACACATTGGGGTGTGCCTTGGTGATCTTTTCAGGCTCCGCGCCCATGCAGCCGGTGACCACCACTTTGCCGTTTTCGGCCAGCGCCGCCCCGATCGCTTCGAGCGATTCCGCCTGTGCGCTGTCAAGAAAACCGCAGGTGTTGACGATGGCGAGGTCGGCGTCGGCATGGTCGCGGGCAAGCTCGTAACCCTCCGCGCGCAACCGGGTGATGATGCGCTCGGAATCGACCAAGGCTTTGGGGCAGCCAAGCGACACGAACGAAATGCGGCGAGGCCGGTTAATTTCGCGGTTCATCGCCTGTAGCTGGCTTGATTTGCCGCCAATTTCAAGCCGCAACAAGGCGGTTCACACGCCGCCGGCGTGTGCGCGCAGGTCAAAGAGGCGTTCGAGCTTGTCGCTAGCAGTGCGGTTGCAAGCAGCCGCCGGCTTTCTCATTGCACGGGAACGGCGATTCTTCCGCTCGATTGAAGTTGCAAATGTAGACCTTGCACCAATGGTTTTTGTCGCACGTGCCGGTGCAGCGTAGCTGCGGGTTGGCGCAGGGCCGAGGTGTTGTCATCTTTGCCGCGAATGTCGGCGACATCGACATCACGGCAATCGCCGCGGCCAAAGTAATTTTTGCGAAAGTTTTGGTGAGCATGGAACGATCCCCGATTTTGACGCCATTGCCCCCGTCGGCCAATATTCCGCAAACGCCGAGGCCGGACAAGCATTGCGGTCGGGCGCGTTGTCGCGGCTAGCGGGCGCGATAAGTGGCGACGCCCTGGTCGGGGACCCAAACGCCGGCCGGCAGCTTCCCGGTCTGCCAGAACACGTCGATCGGCATGCCGCCGCGCGGATGAAAATAGCCGCCGATGCGCAGCCATTTCGGCTTGAGCAAGCCGGCAAGCTTTTTGCCGATCGCGACCGTGCATTCCTCATGGAACGCACCCTGGTTGCGGAAGCTGTTGAGATAGAGCTTGAGCGATTTCGATTCCACGAGCCACGCCTTCGGTACGTAATCGATGACAAGCGTGGCGAAGTCGGGCTGAGCCGTGACCGGACACATCACGGTGAATTCCGGGAAGGTGAAACGCGCCACGTAGTTTGTCCCCGGCTGCGGATTTGTCACGCGGTCGAGCACCGCCCGCTCGGGCGATGCGGGGATCGGCGTTGGCCGGCCGAGTTGCAGGCGTTTCTTTGGCATCGTGTACTGCAATGCCCGGCTTGACGGGGCATGACAAGAGCCTCGTCCATCCTGTAGAAGCCGCTGCAGCGCATGACCCAGAAAAGCGGGTAGCGGTTTTCGGAAATGATCATGCGCCGCTAAGTCACTCAAGTCGGGAGCACTATGACCGCCATCGTCGATATCATCGGCCGCGAAATCCTCGACAGCCGCGGCAATCCGACCGTCGAGGTCGATGTGATCCTTGCCGACGGCTCGCGCGGCCGCGCCGGCGTGCCATCCGGCGCTTCGACCGGAACCCACGAAGCCGTGGAACTGCGCGACGGCGACACCGCCCGCTATCTCGGCAAAGGCGTGCGAACCGCGGTCGAGGCGGTCAATGGCGAGATCTTCGATGCGTTGAGCGGCATGGACGCCGAGGCGCAGGTCAAGATCGATGAGATCATGAACAACCTTGATGGCACGTCCAACAAAGGCCGGCTCGGCGCCAACGCTATCCTTGGCGTGTCGCTTGCCGTTGCCAAGGCGGCTGCCGCCGCCAACAAGCTGCCGCTCTACCGGTATATCGGCGGCACGGCGGCGCGGCTTCTGCCGGTGCCGATGATGAATATCATCAACGGCGGCGTGCACGCCGATAATCCGATCGATTTCCAGGAATTTATGATCGTGCCGCTTGGCGCAACCTCATTCGCCGAGGCTTTGCGCGCGGGCTCGGAAATCTTTCACACCTTGCGCGCGGCATTGAAGGCCGCGGGCCACAACACCAATGTCGGCGACGAGGGTGGCTTCGCGCCCAATCTGCCGTCGGCCGAGGCGGCGCTCGACCAGATCATGGCGGCGATCGGCAAAGCCGGTTACCGCGCCGGCACTGACGTGATGCTGGCGCTCGATCCGGCGTCGAGCGAGTTCTTCAGCGACGGCGCGTATCGTTACAAGGGCGAAGGCAAGACCCGCTCCATCGAGCAACAGGTCGAATACCTTGCGAGTCTGGTGAAGAAATATCCGATCGTGTCGATCGAGGACGGCATGGCCGAGGACGACACCGCCGGCTGGAAATTGCTGACGCGAAAACTCGGCGCACAGTGCCAACTCGTTGGTGACGATAATTTCGTCACCAACGTGCAACGCATAAAGCAAGGCATTGCAGACGGCATCGCCAATTCTGTCCTGATCAAGGTCAATCAGATCGGCTCGCTGACCGAGACGCTGGCTGCGGTCGAGACCGCCCACAAGGCCGGTTATACGACGGTGATGTCGCATCGCTCGGGCGAAACCGAGGACTCCACCATCGCAGACCTCGCGGTGGCGTGCGGCTGCGGCGAGATCAAAACCGGCTCGCTGGCGCGCTCCGACCGGGTGGCCAAATACAACCAGTTGCTGCGCATCGAGGAGGAACTCGGGACGCAAGCGATTTACGCCGGCCGTCGTGCGTTCAAGGCGCTGAGCTAGGTTCCTGGTTGCTTGTCCGGCCGCTGTCTTCGGGAGTATATCGGCGGCATGGAACAATCGGTCGGGCTGAATACAGGTGGCCGCAAGCGGGCGATGGAGCGGTTGAGCGAGTTTGTCGCCGCGTCGGTGGACAGCGCGCCCGCGTCCGATGCGCCGTTCTACCATTTGGTGCTCGACCGCATATTCCCCGACGACATTTATGCCGCCATTCTCGCCAACATGCCGGCGGCATCCGATTACCGGCCGATGCACGGTCGCAGCAAAGGCCACGATCTTGCCGACGGCACGCACACGCGGGTGAAGATTGACCTGTTCCCCGAATATATCCGTCATCTGCCGCCGCAGCAGCGCGCGGTCTGGGATGTGGTCGGCCGGGCATTATGCTCGCGTCCGGTGAAGGATGCGTTCGTGCGGCGGCTGGCGCCGGCACTCGAACGCCGGTTCGGACCGGATTATGCGCGCACCGGCATGTTTCCGATCCCGGTACTCACGCGCGACATCCCCGGTTATCTGATCACCCCTCATACCGACACGCGCTGGAAGGGCATCACCGTCCAGCTTTACCTACCGCGGGACCGCTCAATCACCCATATCGGCACGATCTTTCATAGCAAGCTCGCCGACGGCACACTGACCAAGGACAAGCAAATGACGTTTGCACCCAATACGGGCTATGCATTTGCCGTCGGCACCGACACGTGGCATTCGGCCGATCGCATCGGACCGGAAGTCAACACCCGGGATAGCATTCTGCTGACTTACTTCGTCGATGCGGGCGCGCTCCGCTTTTTGCGCAACCGCGGCAAGCGGCTTGGCAATTTCTTCCTCAGCGAAGCACGCAACCGGCTGTCCTGATCGAGCGAGTCCGTTAATCCCGCTTTAAGCGGCGCACTCGCATCTTGTGCGGATGGTCACCCGCAAGCGCTTGCGCTCGATTGTCACCGCGCTCAGTCTTTACGCGGTCGCCGCACTATTGATCGGCTATTTCGGCGTCAATGCGTTTTCCGGCAATCACGGTCTCAAAGCCAAGCAGGACATCGACCGGCAAGTCGCGGCGCTTTCAAAAGAGCTTGCCGGCTTGCAAAGCCAGCACCGGCAATGGGAACGCCGCATCGCACTGTTGAAGTCCGACCAGATCGACCCCGACATGCTCGACGAGCGTGCCCGGGCGCTGCTCGATTACACCCATCCCCACGATCTGACGCTGCTCGTCGCTCCAGCCACGGCCGCCGGTCACCAGCCGGCCTTGATTCAGACACGGCCCAACCCGAAATAATTTTAACGGCCAATAGGTTGTCCGCGGGAACCGCCGGCGCGCCGGCCGACTTCCGCCATTAGCCGAATTCGGCTATGGGATGGAACCCGCGAAAGGTTCGAGAGCGCCGATGGCTGTCGCCAAGACGAAAGAAATCGAGCAAAACGGCGACCAACGCCGTCCCGTCGCGGAGATGCAAAGCCGGAAGGGTCCGGTGGCCGACTTCAACAAAGACCAGGAGTTGGATGCGCTGCGACAGATGCTGCTGATCCGGCGCTTCGAAGAGAAGGCCGGCCAAATGTATGGCATGGGTCTGATCGGCGGATTTTGTCACCTCTATATCGGCCAGGAAGCCGTCGTCATCGGCATGCGGTTGGCAAAGCGCGACGACGATCAGATGATTACCGGTTCTCGCGACCACGGTCACATGCTTGCCTGCGGCATGGATCCGAAGGGCGTGATGGCCGAGCTCACCGGCCGACGCAGCGGCTATTCCAAGGGCAAAGGTGGCTCGATGCATATGTTTTCGCTGGAGAAGCGTTTCTTCGGCGGACACGGCATCGTCGGCGCGCCGGTGCCGATCGGCACAGGCTTGGCTTTCGCCAACAAATATCGTGGCAGCGATACCGTGTGTCTCACCTTTTTCGGCGACGGCGCCGCCAACCAGGGCCAGGTGTACGAAAGCTTCAACATGGCGGAGCTGTGGAAGCTGCCGGTGGTTTACGTCATCGAAAACAACCGCTACGCCATGGGCACGTCGGTCACGCGTTCCTCGGCGCAGACCGACTTCTCCAAACGCGGCGTGTCGTTCAACATTCCCGGCGTCGAAGTGGACGGCATGGATGTGCGGGCGGTGAAGGCGGCCGGCGATGAAGCAATCGCCTGGTGCCGGTCCGGCAAAGGTCCAATCATCATCGAAATGATGACCTATCGTTATCGCGGTCATTCGATGTCCGATCCGGCGAAATACCGGACCAAGGAAGAGGTCGACAAGGTGCGCACCGAGCACGATCCGATCGAGCAGGTTCGCGCCCGGCTGTTGGCAAAGAAGTGGGCGACCGAGGAGGAGCTGAAAAAAATCGATGCCTCGGCGCGCGCCGTGGTCAACGAGGCGTCGGAATTTGCCACCAATGACGCCGAGCCCGATGCGGCGGAGCTCTATACCGACGTTTATCGGTGACAGGGTTAGTCCGCCATGCCGACCCAAGTCCTCATGCCCGCGTTGTCTCCGACCATGGAGAAGGGCAACCTCGCCAAATGGCTCAAGCGCGAAGGTGATCCGGTCAAATCCGGCGATGTGATCGCCGAAATCGAGACCGACAAAGCCACCATGGAGGTGGAAGCGGTCGACGAAGGTACGCTCGGCAAAATTCTGGTGCCGGAAGGTACCAACGACGTTGCGGTCAACACACCGATCGCCACGATCCTCGCCGAAGGCGAAGAAAAATCCGCGCTGACGGCGGAAAAGCCGGAGGCGGCCGAGAGCGCCGAAGCGCCGGCGCCCGCGAAAACGGGCACCGCAAAGCCGCCGGCCGCAGCGGCGATGCCCGAGCCCGAGGTGCCACCCGGCACCGAGATGGTCACCATCACGATGCGCGAGGCATTGCGCGACGCCATGGCCGAGGAAATGCGTCGCGACAAGGACGTATTCGTAATCGGTGAAGAAGTCGCCGAGTACCAGGGCGCTTACAAGGTCACTCAGGGTTTGTTGCAGGAGTTCGGCGCCCAACGCGTGATCGACACCCCGATCACCGAGCACGGCTTTGCCGGGCTTGGCGTCGGTGCCGCATTTGCCGGATTAAAGCCGGTAGTCGAATTCATGACGTTCAATTTCGCCATGCAGGCGATCGATCACATCATCAACTCGGCGGCGAAGACGCGTTATATGTCGGGCGGACAGGTCGACGTCGCGATTGTCTTTCGCGGGCCGAACGGGCCGGCCGCACGCGTCGGCGCCCAGCACAGTCAGGATTATTCGTCCTGGTACTCGCACGTTCCAGGACTCAAGGTGATCGCACCGTCGAATGCCGCGGACGCCAAGGGCCTGCTGAAGGCTGCGATCCGCGATCCCAATCCGGTGGTCTTTCTGGAGAACGAACTCCTGTACGGCGCGTCGTCGCCGGTGCCGAAGCTCGACGATTACGTGCTGCCGATCGGCCGGTCGCGCGTCGTGCGAGAGGGCAACGATGTGACTTTGGTCGCCTGGTCGATGGGCATGGTCTACGCGCTCAAAGCCGCCGACGAACTTGCCAAGGAAAACATTTCGGCGGAGGTCGTCGATCTGCGCACGCTCAAGCCGATGGATATCGACACCATCGTCGAGTCGGTCAAAAAGACCGGCCGCCTCGTCACCGTTGAGGAAGGCTGGAGGCAATCGGGGGTCGGCGCCGAAATTGCGGCGCGCGTGATGGAAGAGGCCTTCGATTATCTCGATGCGCCGGTCATACGCGTCACCGGCAAGGACGTGCCGATGCCCTACGCCGACAATCTCGAAAAGCTTGCGCTGCCTTCGGTCGCCGAAGTGATCGAGGCGGCGAAAGCCGTCTGCTACCGCTAATCCCCGCAACGGTGAATTTGCCGCGCCCCAGGACAAAGAAATGCACGTCAATATCCTGATGCCGGCTTTGTCGCCCACGATGGAGA
>JAGXAC010000164.1 GCA_019075925.1 Hyphomicrobiales bacterium
TCGCGACCGCGACCGCCGACGAGGTCGATCCGGTCATCAGCACGATCTTGTCGTCGTTGATGAAGGTTTGCTGCGCCTGCACCGCGTTGTTCGGCTTGGCGCCGGAGTCGGCGGAGACCAGTTTTACGGTCTTACCGAGCAGGCCCTTGGTGATCTTGGGTGCGATCTTCTTGATCAACGCGTTACCCTCGTTGATATGGTCGACCGCCAATTGCATGCCCTTGAGTTCATCCGCACCCGATTGGGCGTAAGTGCCCGTCAACGGCACGGCGGCGCCGATGGTCACCGTCGACCCTTCCGAGCCGGCCGGCCAAGTGCCGATCGGCGGCTGGTCCGCGGCGAAAGCTCCGCGCAGGAAATTGAACGGCGCAGGCATACCGGCGGACAAAGCGCCGAAGCTTGCCCCCGTTGCGACGGCTTGACGCAGGAGCCGGCGTCGCGACACTCCTTTGATCAAAGGGGTTTTCTCAATAGTCACAGTAACCTCCCATTTCATTTGATTTCCAAGATTGGAGTGTGACCGCCTTTAGTAGGGGTAGCTTTAATCATCCTTATTGATCCAGATTATAAAAATGAACGTTTCCGTCAGGCCCTCCACGACTCGCGTTTCCGGGGCTCTCAAGGATATCTGGCGTAGCGACCCGTTTTTGATCCGGGCGAGACAGCTGGTCGATCTGACGCTGCCGGATCTGCAAAGCTTGCGCGCCGTGATCGAGGCCGAAGCGACGGTCAAACGGCGGCGCGATTTGGTGCTCGAAGGCTACGAGTGTTCCAAGCTTTATTTTATCAAGGAAGGGTTTGCCGCCCGCTATAAGCTCTTGCGCAACGGCAAGCGCCAGATCGTCAATTTCGTGTTGCCTGGCGACATCGTCGGCATGCCCGGCAGTTTCCTCGACCGCGCCGCCAATTCGGTCATCGCCGTGTCGGACATGACCTTGCAGATTTGCGCACTGGAAGCGTTCGTCGGGCTTTGTTGTCGTCAGCCGAAGTTCGGCCTGGTGTTGAGTTGGCTGGCGGCGCAAGAGGCCGCGCACTATGCCGAACACATTATCGACGTCGGCCGCCGGACGCCGGTCGAGCGTCTGGCTCATCTTCTGCTCGAAATTCATTCCCGGCTTGCCTTGGTTGGGTTGGCCGACGAATTCGCGTTCAACCTGCCGTTTACGCAAGAGATGATGAGCGACGCGCTCGGCTTGAGCGTGCCGCACCTCAATCGCACGCTTGCCCACCTCCGCGCCGAAGGCTTGATCGCGATCAACGGCCGGCGTGTCGAAATCCTCGATCGCAAGGCGCTGGAACTGCTTGCCCATTTCCAGCCGATTCAGTCGGGGCGAATACCGCTGTCCGAAGCGCTTGCGGTCAACTGATCAGCTTTGCCCGGCCTGGCCATGCCGCCGGCGGAGTTCGGTCTTGAGCACCTTGCCGTAATTATTCTTGGGCAGCGCCGCGAGAAAAACGTATCCGCGCGGCCGTTTGAAACGTGCGATTGCGGACAGGCAAAGCGCGTCCAGTTCTTCCGCCGATACCGTTTGTTGCGCCCGGGGGACGACACAGGCGACGACCTCTTCACCCCAATCGGAGTGTGGGCGTCCGATTACCGAAACTTCCAGCACGGCCGGATGGCGCAGCAGCACCTCTTCGACTTCGCGCGGATAGATGTTGCTGCCGCCGGATATGATCATGTCCTTTGAACGATCCTTCAGCGTCAGGAAGCCTTCCGCGTCGAACGCGCCCATGTCGCCAGTATGCAGCCAGCCGCCGCGCAAGGTTTCGGCGCTGGCGTCCGCGTTGTTCCAATAACCTTTCATGACGACCTCGCCGCGCACCAGTATCTCGCCGACTTCGCCGGTGGGAAGGTCGCGGTCGCGCTCGTCGGTAACGCGCACGTCGACGTTGATCCGCGGCAATCCGACCGACCCCATGATCTCGCGCCAGCGCGGCCGAGCTCGATCGGCATGCAAGGCTTTCGGCAGCACGGTGATGGTCATCGGCACTTCGCCTTGCCCATAGATTTGCGCGAATTTGGGTCCGAGCAGGTCCATGGCGCGCAGGAGCGTCTCGAAATGCATCGGCGCGCCGCCATAGATGATGGTCCGCAAGCCGCGATGGTCGGCAGCGGCGAAGCCGGAGTGATTGACCAGCCGGCTGACCATCGTCGGCGCGGCGAAGAAGCTGACATTGCCGTGGGCCGCGAGCAGAGCGGCGATCTCGTCGGGATCGAAACCCGCGCTCTCGGGAACGATGGTGTTGGCGCCCATGGCGACGAAGGGCAGGCCGTAACAACCGGAGCCATGCGACATCGGCGCCGCGTGCAGCACGCAATCGCCTGCGCCGACCGGCTCGATCTCGGCGAAATAGGCGAGCGTTTGCGCCAGCATGATGCCGTGGGTCAGCATTGCGCCTTTCGGCCGGCCGGTGGTGCCGCTGGTATAGAAGAGCCAGGCAAGATCGTCCGGCGAACGCGCAACGACGTCGATGCCGTCGCCATCGTAAAGCTGCCGCCACTCGGCACTTTCAGTGACGATTGTGCGGGTGTGCGCCGCTACATCTTCGGCGCGATCGGGGCTGGCGAGCGCCAGCGAAGCCCCGGTATGACCGATGATGTAGCCGAACTCCTCGCCATGAAGTTTGGCGTTCATCGGCACCGCGACCAGGCCGGCATGCCAGATCGCAAATAACGCTTCGAGAAATTCCGCCCGGTTGGTCATGGCAATCGCGACGCGATCGCCGGGGCGGCATAAGGAGTGCAGGTTACCGGCAAGCGCGCGCGAACGTGCCGCCCATTGCCGGTAGTTGAGGTAGGTCCTGGCGCCGAAGGCGATGGCGGGCCGATCCGGCGCCGCGCGTCCCCATTTCTCGATCCAGCCCGCGAGATTCATCGCTGGGGCGGCACGTTGCGGTCAGGGTGCGGGCTTGGCGTCGATGAGCACCGCGGCAATAAGGCAAGGCTTGCCGCTGCGGTTGACCCACGCATGGTTGGTGCCGCGCTGGACGATGCAATCACCGGCATGCAACTCGACCTCGCCTTCCTCCATCAACATGTGCATCGAGCCGGAGATTACCACCAGATAGTCGATCGAGTTGGTCTTATGCATGGTCGGATGCTTGGCGGAATCGGCTGCGCTCGGCTTGTTGTGACTGCCGAGCTGGCCGAACGCGGCTTCGGTATCGATCTTGCTGGCACCCTCGGGCGGAATCTCGACGACGCGGAAAATGGTGCCCGACGGCGTCGGATCGTGGCGCATCGGCCGCAGCGAACGGTCCTTCGCGCCGTGATTGTCCACCGGCATTTCGTCGGTGACCCAGACTTCGGTGACGCCGAGCCCCGGCCAGCCCTTGATCTCGGTGGCATTGGGCGCGTGATCGTCGAGCATGACGATCGCCTTGCCGGCGGCATTGTGGCCGGTGACGAAGCGACGAACTTTTTGCACCATGACGTTTCCTCCGGAGTTTTTGTTTCAGCGGCGCACGATGCGATTGCGGAGCACGCCGATTTTTTCGACTTCAAGCTCGACCGTTTCGCCCGGTTCGACGTAGCGTCCGGTTTCGAGGCCAGAGCCGTTGCCGACCGTGCCCGAACAGAACAGCTCGCCGGGATGTATCGTTTCGTCGCGCGACACGTAGGCGATGCAGTCCTCGTATTTCCAATGCATTTCCCGCGAATTGCCGCGCCCGCGCTCCTCGCCGTTGACGCGAACGATCATCTCCAGCGTGTAGGGATCGGGAATTTCATCCGCGGTGGTGATGCACGGGCCGACCGGGTTCGAATTGTCGAAATCCTTGCCTTTGCCCGGTCCGAGATTGGAGGCCATTTCCAGCGTCTGTTCGTCGCGCGCGGACAGGTCGTTGAAGATGGTGTAGCCGAAGATGTGCGCGCGAGCCTTGTCCCGTGGGATGTCGCGGCCCGCGGTGCCGATGACACAGGCGAATTCCAGTTCATAATCGATGGTCTTTGAATAGGCCGGCCACGCCACGTCTTGATCGGTGCCGCAAACGGCAAAGCGGCTCGGCTTGTAGAAGCTCGGCCGGTCGTACCAGACCTGCGGCGGTTTGAACGCGCCTTGCTTCTCGAGTTCGCGCAGCGCCTTTTCGGGATCGGCAGACGAAGCGGCGCGGATGCGCAGGATTTGCGTGAACGCCTGGATGAGGTGCTTCTCGAAGCAGAGGAAATCGCGCAGTTGCGGTGGTGCCGGCAGCGGCGATAACAGCTTGACCGATTTGGTTTCGACCATGCCGCGCCGGCTGCGTTGCGCCTCGGCGGCAATTTCGCGGGCGCGATCGAGCGCCGCAGGCCCGGCTTCGATCAGCGCCTGCATGCCGTTGAAAGCGGCACCGGCGTTGTCTCGCGCAGCCAGAAAATCGACGATCCGCGTATCGCCGTCGGTCATCGCGCCGATCCGCTGGTGTCCGGATGAGACGAAGGTGACAAGCCGCATCGCTGTCCTCCCGAACCGGTCGCGGTTGGCCGCGATCTTGTTCACTCGTATTATTATATTTCATTGAATGTTGAAATTCGTATAGTGTCAAGGCGCCGCTCCCGCGGCATTTCATTTGGAGTTCCGCCGCGCATGAAAGCGAAGACGGCGCTGGCCCGGAAGACGCCGAGCGGCGGACTGCCGAAGCGCAAGCCCGCATCACGCAACGGCCGCGGCGGCGTCCGGCGTGGCGATACGACGCGGCTTTCGATCCTCGATGCGGCCGAGCGCTGCTTCGGCGAAGCCGGCTTCGACGGCGTGTCGCTGCGCACCATCACCGAAGTCGCCGGCGTCGATCTGGCGCTCGCCAATTACCACTTCGGCACCAAGGACAATCTGTTGCGCGAGGTGATCGCGCGGCGGGCGCGCATCGTGCATGACGAGCGGATTCGCGCGCTGGAAGAAGCACGGCGCGCAGCCGGCGCCCGGTCGCCGTCGGTCGAAGCCATTGTGACGGCTTTTCTCGAGCCGCTCTTGCGGCGCCTGATCAACGGCGAGCAGGGTTGGCAGCCCTACGCCAATCTCGTTTCGCAACTCGACATTTCACCGAAATTTACCGGCCTGACCGGCGACGTGCTCGATCCCACCGCGCTTCACTTCATCAATGCGCTGCGGCTGGCTTTGCCGAAGGTGCCGCCACGGGCGATCTACTGGGGCTATATGTTTCTGCTCGGCTCGATGGTGCAGGTGATGTCGGCGACCGGCCGTATCGAACGACTGTCGCACGGCCTGTGCAAGTCGGAGGACATCCAGAGCGCATTGCGCGAATTGGTGCCGTTCGTCAGCGGCGGGCTGAAGGCGCTGGGAGCCGCGCCACGATAATGCTCCGCGGTTGCCGCCCTCGGGTTCCACGGCGCCGGCCGCTCACCTACACTTGCCGTGATCGTGGCGGCTGGCGATGACCAAAGGCGCCGGCCGGCCGGCAGCGGCAGTCGATTGCCGTTCAACCGGGCGCAACATGCGCGAGAGGGCTACGGACGACGACCATGGGCACGGACCGGCTTGCCGCATTCAGCGATGGCGTCATCGCCATCCTCATCACTATCATGGTGCTGGAGCTGCACGTTCCGCATGGCGCCGACGCGGCGGCGCTGCGCGAAATCGTGCCGAGCCTGGTGATCTATGTGTTGAGCTTCGTCTACCTGGCGATTTACTGGAACAACCACCATCACCTCCTGCACACCGTCGAGCAGGTCGACGGCCTCATCCTCTGGGCCAATTCCGACCTGCTGTTCTGGCTCTCGCTCATTCCGGTGGCGACGGCGTGGATGGGACAGAATCTCGCCAAGCCGATGCCGACCGCCGTCTACGGCGTCGTCCTGCTGCTACCGGCCTTGGCCTATTACCTGCTGCAAAAGGCGATCATCCACAGCCAGGGCGCGGATTCGGTGCTTGCCGGCGCGCTCGGCGGCGATTTGAAAGGCAAGCTTTCGCCGCTCCTCTATCTCGCCGGCATCGGCATCGCGTTTTTCAGCCCGTGGATCGCGATCGGCATCTATGCGCTGGTCGCGGTACTCTGGCTCGTCCCCGACCGGCGCATCGAGAATGTGCTCGGCCGCGAGTGACGCCGGCTTCGCCTAGCGCACCAGCACGTTGCTGAATTGCCAGGGATCGTCGCGGTCGAGCGTTTCCGGAAACAACCCATTGCGGCCTTCGACCGGCGTCCAGTCCGTATAGCGTCCGATCACCGGCCCCAGATACGGCTGCTGGACTTCCAGGCAACGATTGAAATCCATCTCATCGGCTTCGACGATGCCGCGGTCCGGATTTTCCAGCATCCACACGATGCCGGCAAGCACCGCCGAGGTCACCTGTAATCCGGTAGCGTTTTGATAAGGCGCGAGCTGCCGCGTTTCCTCGATCGAAAGCTGCGAGCCGTACCAATAAGCGTTTTTGGCGTGGCCGTAGAGCAGCACCCCGAGTTCGTCCATGCCGTCGACGATGTCGCGTTCGTCGAGAATTTGCCATTGCTGCTGCGGCTGCCAGGCAGCACCGGCCATCTCGTGCAACGACAGCACGGCGTCGTCGCAGGGACGATAGGCATAATGGCAGGTCGGCCGATGCAGGACTTTGCCGTTTTCGCGCAGCGTGAAGTAGTCGGCAATCGAGATGGCCTCGTTATGGGTGATCATGAAGGCATGCTGCGCCTGCGCCGATGGCGTCCACGACCGCACCCGCGTTCCCGCGCCGGGCTGCGCCAGATAGATCGCGGCATCACAGCCGAAATCGTGCCGGCTCGCATTGGCGGGCATCCTCTTCTCATGCGTGCCCCAGCCGAGTTCCGACGGTTGCAGGCCCTCGGCGCAGAATCCTTCGACCGACCAGGTATTGACGAACACGCCATGCGGCTTCGGCGCGCGCGCACGCTGGGTGTCGCGTTCGGCGATGTGGATTCCCTTGACGCCAAGGCGCCGCATCAACGCGGCCCATCCGTCCCTGGTCTTGGGCACGTCAGCCTTGGCACCGGTCTTGGCGGCGATGTCGAGCAGCGCCTGCTTGACGAACCACGACACCATCCCCGGATTGGCGCCGCAGCAACTCACGGCCGTGACCCCGCCCGGCCGGCGGCGGCGCAGCGCCAGCAAAGTTTCGCGCAGCGCGTAGTTCGACCGCGCCGAGATCGACAGCGACCGGTCGGTATAAAGCCCCGGCCATGGCTCGACGACGGTATCGATGTAGAAGGCGTCAACGTCCTTGGCGAAGTCCATCAAATCGACCGACGACGTATCGACCGAGACGTTGACGATCATGCCGCGGCCCGGTCCGCCCTTGAGCAACGGCGTGAGCACGTCGCGGTAGTTGTCCCGGGTGATCGCAGTGTGGAGGAAGCGGATGTGACGGTCGTCGAGCAAGCGGCGGTCATTGTCGTCCGGCGCGATCACCACGAATTTCCTGCGATCGAATGCGATGTGCCGCTCCAGCAGCGGCAGTGTTCCACGGCCGATCGAACCGAAACCGATCATCACCATCGGGCCGTCGAAGCGCGCATGCACCGGCCAGGCGGTGCCGGCCTCAGTCATGGCATGCATGGCGTCTTTCCTTTCTGCGATGCGCCGGAG
>JAGXAC010000165.1 GCA_019075925.1 Hyphomicrobiales bacterium
AGGCAAACGCCACGGTGCCCAGGCCGTTTGCCTCCGGGACCGGAAATTGTCCGCCGGCGAGGAAGCTTGCGGTGTCGCCTGACAGCGCCACCAGATTGGGCTCCGCCAAGCTGCGCGCCAGACCCCTCTGCTCGAGCGCGTTGATTGACATTTGCACCGAGCTGCCAAGTTGGCTGACCAGAAAGCCGAAAGGGGCCGCACCGGAAAGAACGCCGGCAGCGACGACGGGTGAAATCTGACCGCCGGGACTGCCGAGAGGCACCGTGTTCATGCCGCCAATAGTCGTGCCGGGTTGCTGAAATGCGCCGCCTGGCGCCGTAATCGGCAGTTGCTGCGCCCCTGCCTGATTGCCGATATTCGCCAGGGCACCCGCACCAAAGATATTCCATTGCATGCCCAACTCGCGGCTCGCCGAGCGCGACACTTCAATGAAGCGCACTTCCAGCATAATCTGCTGCGGCCGCAGCACCTGAACGGTGTTGATCGGATCGGGCACGAATTGCCGCGCGATCATCACCGCCTTGTCGACGGTGACCGCATCCGGAGCGGTCCCAGTGAGGAGGATACGGCCGTTGACCGACGAAACGCGGATGCCGCCGCCGGACAGCGCCGCGATCTCGGTACTGGCTCGCGAGATATCGTAGGACACCTCAATGTCAAAGATGCCGACGAGCTTTTTGTCCTCGCCGTAGACGGTCACTCGCGTGGTGCCGATCTTCTTGCCGAGGATCGACAGCGCATGATCGGTCAGCGGATTGACGTCGGCGATGCCGGGATCGCCTACCGAGATGTCGACGATGGCCTGATCGGTATGAACGTCCTGCGATTTACCGAGCAAGACATTGACGATCGTCGTGTGCGCCGTCCTGGTCAGCGCGATCCGTTCCTGTGCCCGCAATTCGCAAGGCGCGATCGCGAACACGATCATCAGCGTCATTATTGCCGCGGCCCGACACCGCTGCAGAAGCGCGAACAGTTTTCCTCCCCGCTCCTGCCGCCGCCGGAACGTCCCGGCGATGTCGATCTTGGCTTCGTACTGGCACGACATGTTGGCCTCCCGCCACTCTTTGTCCCGAACTCTGTTCACGTCCCCAAACTCGCTGATCTTTTTTGTTCAGTCTTGTGCCGCCCGGCGCTCCATGAGCGCCGCGGCGTGCGCCGGCTCCGATTCGACCGGCACGCTGTAGTCGGATTTTTTCGACATCCGCATCACGCCGATGGTGACGAAGCGCGTGTCGCGCGGCGATGCGGCGGCATGCCCGAGGTCCGCGATCGTTACGCGCCGCGTCACCGCTTCGCCGACTTCGCCGGCCTTGCGCAGCATCAGCGACAGCGAACCGACGCGCGATGCCAGCGCGACTTTTTCCCCGCCGATGGCGTCCACTTCGAGCGTGACGGCCTTGACCACGGAGGGTTTGTCGGTGCGCTCGTCCGCCACCTGATCGATGGCAAGCACGCGCACGTTTTGCAGCACCACATCGCTCATGGTGACGCTCGGATCGCCCGACCGCGACACCACGACGTCAACGTGATCGCCCGGAAGCACAAAGCCGGCGACACCTTCAACGTCGTTGACGCGAATGGTGACGGCCTTCATATCGTCGGACAGGACCGCTGAAAGCGTCGCGCGCTGGCCCGGGCCGGTGATTTTCGCGGCGAGGATCGCCTCGTTGGTATCGATCGGCATCAGCACGATGCGCTTGCCCGCGGTGAGCGCGCTGATTTTGCCGAAGGCGCCGGCCGGCAAGGCGTCGCTGGGCCACGCCATCTCGCGCAACGATCCGGCGCTCAATTCGTCGCCGAAACGCAACGGCCGGCTGGCAACGACGATGGTATGCGCCGGCGGCGCCGATTTTCGCTGCGCCTCAAGACTGCGCAGCCGCATTTCGGTTTGGTTCTTGAGCCAAGTTTGCGCCAAAAACACCGCGAGCAGGCCGAAAAGGCCGGCAAACCCGATCATGACAATAGTGCTTTTGCGCACGACCCGATCCCTGTTCACGCCGCGGAGCTGATTGTCTCTCGCAAGGCTGACACTGGTGCGCGGGTAGTATTGAATTGGTGAAAGTACGTAGGGTTTTCGGCCGGTTCCGCCGCGTTCTAAACCTATGCTGAAGATTGCTTGAAGCGCTATTGTTTACGACGCGTGTATCGAATTGTTCGAAGCAAACCGATAACCTTTACCAACCCGGCGCGTTCACAACCGGGTAACCCTGCGAGGAGGTGAAGATGAGCGTGCGTTATCTGAATCCGCAAACGATTTTTAAGCCGCCCGGCTACAGCCACGTCGTCGAAGTCAGCGGACCGGGACGCACGATTTATATCGCCGGCCAGGTCGGCATCGACCGCGACCGGAAAATTCCTCCCGATGGCCGCGGGCAAATGGTTCTGGCGTTCGAAAATTTGAAGGCGGCGCTGGCCGAAGCCGGCGCGAGCTTCAAGGACGTCGTCAAGATCAACAACTATCTGGTCGAGGGCGCCACGATGCAGGATTTCCGGGAGGTGCGTGACGACTATCTCAATACGGCGGCGCCGCCGGCTTCCACCACGATCTTCGTTTCCAAGCTGGCTATCGACGGCTTGCTGTTTGAAATCGAAGCGGTGGCGGTCTTGCCGCCGAAGTGACGCCGCTGCCGTCAGGCGGAAACCGCCCGCACGTTCGATGCGCTGACCTGGCGATGAAATCCCTTCAGCGTCAGCGCCGCGAGCGGCTCCAGCTCGGCGATCGCTTCCACGGCGGCGTGGACCTTGCTGTCGATCAGGATCTGGCCGTCCTTTGCCTCGGCGCACAGGCGCGCGGCGAGATTGGTGACCGAGCCGATGGCGGCGTAGTCGAAACGGCCCTCGAAGCCGATGCGGCCGAGCGTGGCGTAGCCGTGCGCGATGCCCATGCCGAAGCCGAGCTCGAAGCCAAGCTTCCGCCATTTGGCGGTCAGGGCGCCGACCGCCGCGCGCATCTCCGCCGCCATGCGGACCGCCTGGCCGCAAGGATCGTCGATCGGCACCGGATCGTTGAGCATCACCATCAGGCCGTCGCCGGCGAAGCGCTCGATGGTCCCCTGGAATTTATGAATGATGCTGCCGACGCTGCCGTGATATTCGCGCAAAATGCCCATCACTTCTTCCGGCTCGGCGCTTTCGGCAAAGGCGGTGAACCCGCGCAGATCGCAGAACACGACCGTGACCTGGCGGCGATGACTTTCCAGGGCGCCGTCGTCGCCGGATGACAGCAGCAGTTCGGCCACCTGCGGCGACAAGAACCGTTTCAACCGGTCCATCCGGCCGATATGCGCAAGCTGCTGTTGGACGCGCTCCTCGAGCGTCCGATTCCAGCTCGCCAGATCGGCCGCTTGCGCAGTCACTTTGTCGGTCAGCTCCTTCATCCGCAGCATCGATTTGACGCGGGCCACCAGCGCTGCCTGATCAACCGGCTTGGTGAGATATTCGTCGGCACCCGCTTCCAGGCCCGCGACCACGTCTTTGGTGTCGGCCTTCGCCGTCACCAGGATGATGGCGGTAAACGGCAGCGAGGCGTCCGCCCGCAGCCGCCGGCAAACCTCAATGCCGTCGATCTTCGGCATCATCACATCGAGCAGAATGAGATCGGGACGGTGCTCGCGCGTCGCGGCGATGGCCTCCTCGCCGTCCGCCGCCTCCAGCAGCTCATAACCGTGCGGTCCCAACCGCGAGCGCAGGATATCGCGATTGGTCTCATTGTCGTCGACGATGAGGATGCGCGGAGGAGTGTGCATCGGAAATCAGCTTGAGCCCAAATGAGCGTTAACCTTCGCCAGAAGCTGGCGCGGGCTATACGGCTTGGTGATGTAATCGTCGCAGCCGGCGGCGCGGGCCTTTTCCTCGTCACCCGACAGCGCATATGACGTGACGACGATAATCGGGATCGCCTTCAGCGCCGGATTGGCCTTTATCCGCCGCGTCGCCTCATAGCCGTCGAGCACCGGCATCTGAATGTCCATCAGGATCAAATCGGGGCGGTTGGCTTCGGCCGCCGCCACGCCCTGCGCGCCATCCTCGGCCTCCAGCAACTGAAAGCCGACGCTGGTGAGCAAATCGCGTAGGATCTGCCGATTGTCCGGCTGGTCTTCCACCACCAAAATCCGCTTGCTCATGCGCTTTGCCTTTCAGCACCGGCTTTGACCGGCAGCGTGATCGTGAAGGTCGAACCTTTGCCAATCTCGGAATCCACCGCAATGCGGCCGCCGTGCATTTCGACGATTCGCCTGGAGATCGACAGCCCCAAACCGGTGCCGCCTTTCTGCCGCGTCGAGGTATTGTCGACCTGTTGAAACTCCTCGAAGATTTTCGCCTGATCGGCGGGGGCGATGCCCGGCCCGGAGTCGCGGACCGCGACATTGAATGTGCCATTGGATTGCGATGCCTCGATCGCCACTTCGCCCTTGTCGGTGAACTTGATGGCATTGCCGACCAGATTCAGCAGCACCTGCGCAAGGCGGCGCTCGTCACCGCGGCCCATCGGCAAGCCTTTGTCGATTTTCGTCGTCAGCGCCAGGTTCTTTTGCGACGCCAGCGGTTCGACCGCGACATAGACCCCTTGCACCAGCTCGGCGACCGAATATTCGGACAGCGCCAGCGTGAGCTGACCGGCCTCGATCTTCGACAGATCGAGTACGTCGTTGATCAGCCCAAGCAGATGCTTGCCGTTGGTTTGCACGCGTTCGAGCACGGCGCGCATCTTCTCCGGCGCCTCGCCGTAAATATTGTCGAGTATGAGCTCGGTATAGCCGAGGATGGCATTGAGCGGCGTCCGCAGCTCGTGGCTCATATTGGCGAGAAATTGCGATTTATGCCTGCTGGCAAGTTCAAGCTGATGCCCCTTGTCGTCGATCTCCCGGAACAAGGCGGCGTTCTGAATGGCCAGGGACGATTGCGCCGCGAACGTCTTCATCAGATCGACCGTATTCGCCGCAAACGCGCCGGGCGTGCACCGACGAACCACCAGAAGGCCCACGATATCGTCGCCGCTGAACAGCGGCGCCGCCAATCGCGCGCGGTAGCCGGCGCCAAGCACGATTTCATCGACCGGCGAGCGTACCGCGTCCTTCAAGTCGGCGATCTGCACCGGATCGCGGTTGGCAAGGAGCGCCGCAATATTCTGTTCGTCAATGCCGATATGCGCGTTGCCGAGCGCGTCGATGAGCCGCTGATCCATTCCATAGGTGGCGCGCAGGCGGAACTCACGCTGACTTTCGTCGAATACGTAGATCGCGCCGGCGTCGGTGCCGGATAGCTGCACCGCCTTCGACACGATCGTATTGAGCACCATCTCCAGATCGAGCGTGGAGTTGACCGCCTGCGACGTTTCGCCGAGCGCCCGCAACTCTTCGACCGAACGGGCCAGCTCGTCGGTGCGTGAACGCAATTCGCCGAACAGCCGCGTATTCTCGATGGCGATCACCGCCTGGCTCGCGAAGGTGCGCAGCAAAGCAATTTGCTTCTCAGAAAGCGGTCCCGGTGTGCGGCGGGCGAGACTCATCGCGCCGATAGCCGCATCGCTCCGCAGCATCGGCATCACGGTAATCGCCGCGTAGCCGCTTTTCAGGAAATTGTCAGTACCGGCACGCAAATCGGCCGGCGCGCTCGCGCCATCAGGGATGTCGATCTCGCGACGATCGAGAACCGCCGCCGCAGTGATGTAGTCGCGCCTCAGCGGCAAAGGATAGACGGCCTGGATCGCTTCGACACTTTGCTGGTCCGCTCCGGCGATGGCGGCGACACGCAGAACGTCGCCGTCAGGCAGCGAGATCATCACCGCGGCGCCGGGAAACAGGCGCGATCCGCTTTGCACGATCGCGTCGAAAGCCGGCTGGCTGTTGGTCGGCGAGTTGCTGATGACTTCGAGGATGCCCGCCGTCGCGGTCTGCTGTTCAAGCGATTCAGCGAGTTGCCTGGTTCGCAACTGCTCGGCCTCGAACAGGCGCACATTCTCAATTGCGATCACGGCCTGGTCGGCAAAGGTCGTCACCAGCTCGATTTCGCGATCGCTGAACGGCTCGACTCTTCCGCGCGCCAACGCAATGACGCCGATCGGCTCGCCGTTGCGCATCAACGGTACGCCGATCATCGAACGCACCCCGCCGACTTTAGCGTCGTTCTTTTTCTCATACAGCGGATCGTTCCAGGCATCGTCGATGCGAACCACCTGGCGAGTCATCGCGGCGCGACCCACGACGCTCCCTGGACCCGGCAAAATCACCGTGTTCCGCTCGATTTCAAGGTAGGTCGGAGTAGCACTATGACCGGCCGCGAAACGGTACACGCCGTCCTCCAGGCGAAAAATGACGGTTTGCTCGGCGTGGCACAAGCGCTCGGCGGTGTCGACAACGCTTTGCAGAATCGGCTGGAGCTCGAATTTTGAGCGGCTGATGACGCCGAGAACTTCGGAGGTGGCGGTCTGTTGTTCGAGCGATTCGCGCAATTCGGTGAGCAGCCGCGCGTTCTCGATGGCGATCACCGCTTGCGCGGCGAAGTTTTGCAGCAATTGGATTTGTTTTTCGGAGAACGGGCGCTTTTCCTGCCGGAAGATTCCGATAATGCCGATCAGCTCAGCTTCCTTGAGCATGGGGACCAGGAGAACGGTCCTTGCGCCGGCGCTTTCGGCGAAAACGACCGCGGCGGGCTCACGCGACAGATAGCTCTCGTCCTCGATAAGATCCTCAATGTGCAGCATTCTCTTGCTGGCAGAGACGCGGGCCAACGGATTGGATGGCAATGGGCGGAACAGCGGCTCTCGCCGCCTGAGTTCGGCAAAGGCGGGAGGCGCATTATAAAGAGCGCCCACGCGAAACCCGTCGTTTTCGAGCAACGTCAGGATTCCGAAATTGACCTGACAGATGCGGCTCGCATTTTCCAAAATGGATGTGAACACCGGCTGCAGATCGCCGGGCGACGCGCTGATGATGCGCAACACATCGGCCATCGCCGTCTGCTGCTCCAGCGATTCGCGCAATTCGGTGAGCAGCCGCGCATTCTCGATGGCAATCACCGCCTGGGCGGCGAAGCTCGTGACTAAGCCAATTTGCTTCCCATTGAAGGGGCGCACTTCTTGCCGGTGGATGGCGAACACGCCGATCACATCGTTTTCTTTGAGCAGTGGCACTACCAGCAAGGTGCGAGCGCCGCCATGATCGACAAAACGAGTGAACGTCGGGTCATGCTCTTTGTAGAGACGCTCCTCTCTGACATCGGCAATGTGAACCGGTTCTGCGGTATTGACGACGCGGCGGAGCGGATCGTCGGGCGCGACCTTTAGCGTTAGTATGCTGGGATCGAAGTTTTGCGCCGCGGCGATGCGGAACTCGCCGCCGCCATATATGATGAGACTTCCCAATTCAGCCTCGCAAAGGCGAGCGGCATTGCCGAGCATGGCGTCGAACACCGGTTTTAAATCGCCCGGCGACGCGCTGATGACGCGCAACACGTCGGCCATCGCTGTCTGCTGCGCCAGCGACTCGCGGAGTTCACGTGTGCGCTCTT
>JAGXAC010000166.1 GCA_019075925.1 Hyphomicrobiales bacterium
CCGACCGGCGCATCAAGGCCGGCCTGCCGTAAGGCATCGACGACGAGGTCGCGCTTCCACGCCCGATAATGCGCGGTGTCCCAGTGCTGCACGGCGCAGCCGCCGCATACGCCGAAGTGCGGGCAAATCGGCGTGATCCGCTCGGCATTGGCGATATCGACGCGCACAAGGCGCCGCCGGTCCGGATGACCGGCCACCGCCTCCGCCTCGACCGTCTCGCCCGGCAACGCACCGGGCACAAAGATCGCACCGGTCGGATCGTCGGCGACACCGTCGCCGCGATGGCCGAGCCGAGCGATCGTGAGCCGCTCAACCAAGCTCCGCCTCGATGAAGAATTCGGCATTGCCGTCGCCGCCGAGGATTGGCGACGGCGTCCGGCCGCCGACGTGCCAACCCTGCGCGGCAAGGAATTCCGCGATGTCGTCGCAGACCCTGGCATGGATTTCGGCATCGCGCACGATGCCTTTTTTGAGTTCGGCGCGGCCGGCCTCGAATTGCGGCTTGATCAGCGCCAGCAGCCGGCCGCCGGGGCGAAGCAATTTGCCGATCGGCGGCACGACAAGCTTGAGTGAAATGAAACTGACGTCGACGGTCGCCAGGTTCGGCTGTTCGCCGATGCGCGCCGCATCGAGGCTGCGGATATCGGTCTGCTCAAGCGCGGTGATCTCCCGCCGGTCGCGCAACGAGGCATGCAATTGACCGCGGCCGACATCAACTGCGTAGACGCGCCTGGCGCCGCGGTGGAGCAGAAGCTGGGTGAAGCCGCCGGTCGAGGCGCCGACATCGACACAGACCCGGCCGGTCACGTCGATCCGAAAATGGTCGAGCGCTGCCGCGAGCTTGACGCCGCCGCGCGACACGAACGGATGCGCGGGTTCGGCTTCGATGACGGCGCCGGTGGCGATCGCATCCGAGGCCTTGCCGACCACGACGCCGTCGGCGCTGACGCGGCCCGCGGCGATGGCCGCCTGAGCCTGCGCGCGGCTCGCGAACAGGCCGCGTGCGACCAGCAGGCGATCGGCGCGTTGGCGGTTGGTCATGAAGCTCATCCCCCCGCTTTCGCGGGGGAGGAAAGTAATTACCGCACCAGCTTGATCGTCTCGCCGCGCATGTTCTCGCCGAGCGCCGAGAACGCCTTGTTGACGATGCCTTTGGCGTCGAGACCGGCCCTGGCATACATGGCCGCGGGCGAATCCTGATCGATAAACAGATCCGGCAGGACCATCGATCGCAGCTTGATGCCGCGGTCGAGCACGCCGTGCTCGGCCAAGGTCTGCATCACGAACGTGCCAAACCCGCCGATCGAGCCTTCCTCGATGGTTAGCAGCACTTCGTGTTCGCGGGCGAGCCGCAGCAGCAGGTCAACATCGAGCGGCTTGGCAAAGCGGGCGTCCGCGACGGTGGTGGAAAGCCCGTGGGCGGCGAGTTCGTCGGCCGCCTTGAGACATTCGCCGAGCCGCGCCCCGTAGGAGAACAGCGCAACTTTGGTGCCTTCGCGCAGGATGCGGCCCTTGCCGATCTCGAGCGGTTTGCCTTCATCGGGCATCGGCACGCCGCGGCCTTCGCCGCGCGGATAGCGCAACGCCGAAGGCCGGTCGTCAATTGCGACCGCCGTGGAGACCATGTGCACCAGGTCGGCCTCATCGGCAGCCGCCATCAGCACGAAGTTCGGCAGGCAGCCGAGATAGGCGATATCGAACGCGCCTGCATGGGTCGGCCCGTCGGCGCCGACCAGGCCCGCGCGGTCCATGGCAAAGCGAACCGGCAATTTCTGGATCGCCACGTCGTGGACCACCTGGTCGTAGGCGCGTTGCAGGAACGTCGAATAGATGGTGGCGAACGGTTTAAAGCCTTCCGTCGCCAATCCCGCCGCGAACGTTACGCCGTGTTGCTCGGCGATGCCGACGTCGAAGGTGCGGCTCGGAAATTCCTTTTGGAACAGATCGACGCCGGTGCCGGACGGCATCGCCGCGGTGATCGCGACGATCTTGTCGTCCTTGCGTGCTTCCTTGATCAGGCTTTCGCCGTAGACTTTCTGGTAGGCGGGCGCGGCCGGCTTCGATTTGACCTGCGCGCCGGTGGCGACGTCGAACTTGACGACGCCGTGATATTTGTCGGCGGATTTTTCCGCCGGCGCGTAGCCTTTGCCCTTCTGGGTGACGACGTGGACCAGGAACGGTCCGTTTTTGGCGTCGCGGACGTTCTTAAACACCGGCAGCAGATGGTCGATGTTGTGGCCGTCGATCGGACCAACATAGAAGAAGCCGAGTTCGTCGAACAGCGTGCCGCCGGTGACCAGGCCGCGGGCATATTCCTCGATCGCCAGCGCGCGCTTTTCCAGCGTGCGGGTCGGCAGGTGCTTGGCGATCTGGCGCAGGATGTGGCGGAGGCTGCGATAGGTGCGGCCGGAGACGCGGCGCGCGAGATACGCCGACAACGCGCCGACGGGCGGCGCGATCGACATATCATTGTCGTTGAGGATGACGATGAGGCGCGAATTCATCGCGCCGGCATTGTTCATCGCCTCATAGGCCATGCCGGCCGACATGGCGCCGTCGCCGATGACGGCGATCACATTGTTCTGCTTGCCGGCTAGATCGCGCGCGACCGCCATGCCGAGCGCGGCCGAAATCGAGGTCGAGGAGTGGGCGGCGCCGAACGGGTCGTAATCGCTTTCGGCACGCTTGGTGAAGCCGGACAACCCGCCGCCCTGCCGTAAAGTACGGATACGGTTGCGACGGCCGGTGAGAATCTTGTGCGGGTAAGCCTGATGGCCGACGTCCCAGATCAGCCGGTCGGCCGGGGTGTCGAAGACATAATGCAAGGCAACCGTGAGTTCGATGACGCCCAGGCCGGCGCCGAGGTGACCGCCGGTGACCGCGACCGCGTCGATGGTCTCCCGCCGCAATTCGTCGGCAAGCTGCCGCAATTGGCCTTCTTCGAGCTTGCGCAGATCGCTTGGAGTATCGACGAGATCAAGCAACGGCGTTTTCGACTGAACGGTCACGCGAATGCTCCTTATTATTAGGTTATTAGCCTCTTGGCCTCGTCGGCCCAAATGACGATTTTTAAGGTTGGACCCGTCTACGCCACCCGCCCCCAAAGGCTTAAACCCTCAGTATTTACACCATTCCACACCGGTAACGCAATTTGGCCGCCTTCGTTTCCCGGAAACCACGGGACTCCCGCGTTTTGTCGCAACCTCTTATGTTGGGCCTAGTTGTCCCTTTTACCATGGGCCGAGGTACTGCCGGCTGCGAATTTTACCCATTCGCTGCGTCCGGAATTGCCCGGAACGGCGGCAAGTGCGCGAGTGGACGGCGGTGGCTCTCGATATTTACCGAAAAAAACGAAAATTCGGCGTCACCGCGGAGCCGCGCGGCCGCAAGGGCCATAGCGGCGGTCACCGCTACGTCATTCAAAAGCACGCCGCGACCCGGCTGCATTACGACCTACGGCTCGAACTCGACGGGGTCATGAAGAGTTGGGCGGTAACCCGCGGCCCAAGCCTCGATCCGAACGACAAGCGCCTAGCGGTCCACGTCGAGGACCATCCGATCGAATATAACTCCTTCGAGGGTACAATCCCGAGGGGCGAATATGGCGGCGGCACCGTGATGATCTGGGATCGCGGCAGCTGGACGCCGGAAGGCGATCCTCATTACGGTTACGGCAAAGGCCATCTCGTTTTCGATCTGCACGGCGAGAAGCTACACGGCCGTTGGCATCTCGTGCGCATGCGCGCGCGCGACCGCGAGCGGCACGAAAACTGGCTGTTGATCAAGGCCAAGGACGCGGAGGCGCGCGGCGCGCGCGATGGAGATATCCTCGAAGAAGAGCCGAACTCCGTCGTCACCGGCCGCTCGATCGACGAAATTGCCGTCGGCAAGGGCAACAAGCGGGTCTGGCACTCCAACCGAGCGGCGCGGCCCGGCACGAAGGCGGCGTTTCGCCGGAAAATCCAGGCGCTCGCCGCCGAAACCGAGGCCCGGCCGGTGCAGAAGGATTCGCGCGGTGCGCGGAATCCGAAGCGCGCCGCGAACGGCAAGCGCAGCGCGAAAAAATCCGGCCGCTCTGGCCAGGCGGATTTGCCGGATTTCGTTCCGCTCAGTCTTGCCACGCTCTACGAGCAGCCGCCGCGCGGACCGGACTGGCTGCACGAAATCAAATTCGACGGCTACCGCACCGAGGCGCGCCTCGACCACGGTCGGGTGAAGCTGTTGACGCGCAAACAGCAGGACTGGACGCATCGCTTTAAGCCGGTCGCCGAAGCTGTGGCCGCGCTGGCTGCGGAGACCGCGCTACTCGACGGCGAAATCGTCGTTGAAGGCGAAAATGGCATCAGCGATTTCTCGCTGTTGCAGATCGATTTGAAGGACGGGCGAAGCGACCGCTTCGTCTATTACGTCTTCGACCTTCTGCATCTGAACGGTCGCGATTTGACCGGCGAACCGCTGGACGCGCGCAAGGCGGCGCTGGCCGGCCTGCTTAA
Organism: Hyphomicrobiales bacterium; assembly: GCA_019075925.1. Classification (GTDB taxonomy): domain Bacteria; phylum Pseudomonadota; class Alphaproteobacteria; order Rhizobiales; family Xanthobacteraceae; genus BOG-931. The sequence goes on from JAGXAC010000166.1 coordinate 4,494, forward strand.
ACGCAACGGCAAAGACGGTGTCATCCGCTATGCCGAGCATTTCGACGAGGACGGCCCGCTGATTTATCGCCACGCCTGCGACATGGGTCTTGAGGGTATCGTCTCGAAGCGCCGCGAGGCACCGTACCGTTCCGGCCGCACCGACAATTTCATCAAGACCAAGTGCCGCAACCGGCAGGAATTGATCGTTGCCGGCTTTTCGCCGTCGACGGCGATGCCGAATGCGATCGGCGCGCTGACCGTTGCGGTTCGCGACAACGGCGAACTTCGTTACGCCGGCCGGGTCGGCACCGGCTACACGCAAAAGACCGCGCGCGACCTGTGGAAGCGGCTTGACCCGTTGCGTGCCGAAAAGCGGCCGTTCGCGTTGCCCGCCGACGAGCGGCGCAAGGACGTGATCTGGGTGAAGCCGAAAATCGTCATCGACGCGGAGTTTGCCGGCTTCACCCATGGCGGCGTGTTGCGGCAGGCCTCGTTCAAGGGCGTCCGCGAAGACAAGAGTGCCGACGAAGTCGTGCGCGAGGTTGCCGTCACCAAGAAGCCGCCGGCCTCGCCGGCTGGCCGGTCTTCGCGGGGGCGCGCCGGTAACACCACGACAAACGGGAAGACGAAGAACGGCCGCGGCGCGAAACAAAGTGGCAGCGCAAAGCAGGGCGGCAGCGCCGGCGCACTCCATCTCACCCATCCCGACCGCGTTTACTGGCCCGACGCGGGCGTAACCAAAAAGGATTTGGCCGCGTATTACGTATCGGTGTGGGACTGGATCAGGCCGCACATTCTCGGCCGTGCGCTGTCGCTGGTGCGGGCGCCGGAAGGAATTTCCGGCGAGACTTTTTTCCAGAAGCATATCGGCGCCAATGTGAAATCCTCGCCACTGCGCCATGCGGTGCCGGGCAAGGATCATGACGTGATCGCGATCGAAACGCTCGACGACCTCATCGCGCTGGTGCAGTCGGGGACGTTGGAAATCCACGTACGCGGATCGCGGCTGGAAAGCCTCGAAACCTGCGACCGGATCGTGTTCGATCTCGATCCGGGCGAGGGCGTCTCATGGCCGCAGATCGTCGCCGCGGTGCGCGAGACTCGCGAACGGCTCAAGGCCGAGAATCTCGAAAGCTTCGTCAAGCTCTCCGGCGGCAAGGGCATCCACGTGGTAGTGCCGATCGCCGACGCCGATTGGGACACCGCCAAAATGTTCGCCCAGCGGATAGCGGCGCGGATGGCGGCTGAAAACCCGAAGCTTTATCTCGCCAAGATGACCAAGGCGCTGCGTCAAGGCCGCATCTTCATCGACTATTTCCGCAACTCGCGCGAGGCGACGTCGGTCGCGCCGTACTCAACGCGCGCGCGCCCCGGTGCGCCGGTGTCGGCGCCGGTGACGTGGGAACGGCTGTCGCGCACCACCGGCGGCAATGATTTCTCCGTGCTCGATCTGAAGAAGCGGCTGAAAGACGACGCCTGGGCCGAGATCGGCAAGGTGCGGCAGAGATTGCCGGCGGCCGGCAAGACGCCGGGTAAGACGCCTGGCAAGACGCGGCGATAGGAAAATCAGTCGCTGAATTTCGCGGTTCGCTTCTCCGTGAAGGCTGCGAACGCCTCGGCCATATCGTTCGATTGCAGCAACGCCGCGTTCCAGATCGCCATGTAATTGAGGCTGTCGGCAACCGAGTGGTCGCGGGTGTAAAGCAGCATCTCCTTGGTGCCGCGAATGGCGAGCGGGGATTTGGCGGCGATCGACTGCGCCAGCGCCGCAACGCCCGCCATCAACTCGTCGCGCGAGCCGAAGCAGCGGTTGGCGAAGCCGATTTCTCTCGCTTCGGCGCCGGCGAACGGCCGCCCGGTATAGGACAGTTCCCGCGCCATGCTGTCGCCGATGAGCTTCGGCAGCCGTTGCATGGTGCCGACATCGGCGACGAATCCGAGATCGATTTCCTTGATGACGAAATTGGCGTCGGCCGAGCAATATCGGATGTCGGCGGCGCAGGCCAGATCGAGGGCGCCGCCGATGCAGGCGCCGTGAATCGCCGCAATCACCGGCTTGCGGCATTGCTCGAGGCTGGTGATGACGTCCTGCAGGTCCAATATGGTTTGCCGCAGCGCCTCGCGCTGATGCGCGGGGCGGCCGGCGTCGCCTTGCACGATCTGCGAGAGCATCGCCAGATCGATCCCGGCGCTGAAATGCTTGCCGGCGCCGCTCAAGATCACCGCACGAGCAGCCGGCAATTTGTCGATGTCGCGGAAGACGTTGCGGATGTCGTCCCACATCTGCCGATTGATGGCGTTCGACTTGTCGGGCCGATTCAATGCGACGTTGACGACGCCGTCTGCCACAGACACGGCCAGCGTTTGGTAATTCATGATGGGCTCCGCTCGCGCCGGGACATCATTCCCGGCGGCGCATTATAGCGCAGCGGCAAGCGCCGCCACTCAGCCGGCGAGCTTGAAACGGTCCTGTTTCGGCTCGAAGCGCGCGCGGAAGATTTCCGCGTCCAGCGGGTCCTCGAAGCAGTAGCGCACGAAGGCGGCATAATCGTCTTCGACATACATGTCGAACTTGCCGACATAATCGATCAGGAAATCCATGATCTCGCTGTCGTCGGCGAGCTGCGCGCGGGGCAGCACGACCTGATAGGGGCATTCCTCGTCGAGCTTGCGCAGCCACGCACTTCGCTTGTCCGCTTTCACAACCGCCTCCCGATCCTTCCTGAAGCCTTGACCTGGACCCTTGACTCGGACTGGAAATTGTTCTCTTTTTGTTCTATAAAGTCAAGCATCGGCAATCTAGGGAAAAAATTGAGCGTTAACAAATGCTTGTCGAAACGATCGGCGAGGCTTTCGCGCTCGGCTGGCGGGTCACCGTGCGGTGCAGTTATGGCCGCTCCGACAGTCCTTCGTCGAAATCGAGCCGCGAATGCAACTACCGCAAGGATCTCGACATGGAGACGTTG
>JAGXAC010000167.1 GCA_019075925.1 Hyphomicrobiales bacterium
GGAACGCCGGCAGCGAGATGCCGAGCGTTCGGAACAGCCAGTCGCCGATCAGTGCACTACCGATCAGGATCGCCCCGGCGATCAGGCTTGAGCGCCGCGCAACGCTGTTGCGCGCCGCCCGCGGCAAGCCTTCCGTCAAAGCCAGGAAGGTCGGCGCAAGGCCGACCGGATCGACCACGACGAACAGCGTCACCAGCGCCGAGATGGCAAAATCGAGGGGCACGAAAGGTATTTAGCAGGCGACGCCGCCACCCCGAAGGCCTGCCCCAGGACCCGCCCTGCAGCGGGCGGTTTTTCCGCTCCGCCGGAAGTTCCAAAGTGTCCTGGTAAGGCATTGAAATATAGATATAAATTCATATTTATAACTCGCCGAAAGAGGTGGCGGAACGGTCCCCTATCGGCTATGAAAATTGACAGAAGATTCGTCAGATTCGCCGCAGATTTGTTGCCCCAGGATTACTAAGTGGCCGACCAGGAAAATCCCCCGCCGTCCGACGGCGGTCCGTCCGACATTCGTCCGGTGTCGATCACGGAGGAGATGAAGAAGAGCTACCTCGATTACGCCATGAGCGTGATCGTGGCGCGCGCGTTGCCCGATGCGCGCGACGGCCTCAAGCCGGTGCATCGGCGGATCCTCTTCTCGATGCACGAGAACGGCTACGAGTGGAACAAACCCTATCGCAAGTCGGCCCGCGTCGTCGGCGACGTGATCGGCAAATACCACCCGCACGGCGATCAAGCGGTCTACGACGCGCTGGTGCGCATGGCGCAGGACTTCTCGATGCGCCTGCCGCTGATCGATGGGCAGGGCAATTTCGGCTCGGTCGACGGCGACGCGCCGGCAGCCATGCGCTATACCGAGGTGCGGCTCGAACGCGTCGCCGGCGCGCTGGTCGAGGACCTCGACAAGAACACCGTCGACTTCCAGGCCAATTACGACAATTCCGAGCGCGAGCCGGTCGTGCTGCCGGCGCGCTTTCCCAACCTTCTGGTCAACGGCGCCGGCGGCATCGCCGTCGGCATGGCCACCAATATTCCGCCGCACAACCTCGGCGAGGTCATCGACGCCTGCGTGGCGCTGATCGACAATCCAGGGCTTTCCATCGACGATCTGATCGCAATCGTGCCGGGACCGGATTTCCCGACCGGCGGCATCATTCTCGGGCGGCAAGGCATCCGCGCCGCTTACCATCTCGGCCGCGGCGCCATCGTCATGCGCGGCAAGGTCGAATTCGAGACCCTGCGCGGCGAGCGCGAAGCGATCGTCATCTCCGAAATCCCCTATCAGGTGAACAAGGCGCACATGGTCGAGCGGATCGGCGAGCTGGTGCGCGAGAAGAAGATCGAAGGCGTCGCGGCGCTGCGCGACGAATCCGACCGCGACGGCTATCGCGTCGTGGTCGAACTGCGCCGCGACGCGGTGCCCGACGTCGTGCTCAATCAGCTTTACCGATTCACTGCGCTGCAGTCCTCGTTCGGCGCCAACATGGTGGCGCTCGACGGCGGCCGGCCGCTGGTGATGAACCTCAGGGACCTGCTGCGGTCGTTTATCGCCTTCCGCGAAGAGGTCATCTACCGCCGCACCAAGCATCTGCTCGGCAAAGCGCGCGACCGGGCCCACATTCTGGTCGGCCTCGCCATCGCGGTCGCCAATATCGACGAGATGATCAAGCTGATCCGCGGCTCCAAGGATGCCAACGAGGCGCGCGATGCATTGATGGCGCGCGACTGGCCGGCCAAAGACGTCGCCGCCATGGTCACGCTGATTGACGATCCGCGCCACAGCGTGTCGGCGGCCGGCACGACCAGCCTGTCAGGCGAGCAGGCCAAGGCGATCCTCGATCTGCGGCTGCAACGGCTGACTGCGCTCGGCCGCGACGAGATCAAGGCGGAATTGGACAAGCTCGCCGACGAGATCGCCGACTATCTCGACATCCTCCGCTCGCGTGCCCGTATCCAGACCATCGCCAAGGACGAACTCGCCGCGATCAAGAAGGAATTCGCAACCCCGCGCAAAACCCAGATCGTCGACCAGGAAGGCGAGATGGAGGACGAGGACCTGATCCAGCGCGAGGACATGGTCGTCACCGTCTCGCATGCCGGCTACGTCAAGCGTGTGCCGCTATCCACCTACCGGTCGCAGAAGCGCGGCGGCAAGGGCCGCGCCGGCATGCAGACGCGCGAAGAGGACTTCGTCACCCGGCTGTTCGTCGCTTCGACCCACACGCCCGTGCTGTTCTTCTCCTCGCGCGGCCAGGTCTACAAGGAAAAGGTCTGGCGGCTGCCGCAAGCCGCGCCGCAGGCGCGCGGCAAGGCGCTGATCAACATCCTGCCGCTCCAGCAAGGCGAAAGCATCACCACCATCATGCCGCTGCCCGAAGATGAATCGACGTGGGACAAACTCGACGTGATGTTCGCCACGACCCGCGGAACGGTTCGCCGCAATAAGCTTTCCGATTTCGCTGAAGTGCGCCATTCCGGCATCATTGCCATGAAGTTGGAGGAGGGCGACGGCATCGTCGACGTGCAGATCTGCACCGAGAATGACGACGTATTGCTGACCTCGACCGCGGGGCAATGCATCCGCTTCCCGGTCACCGACGTGCGCGTGTTCCAGGGCCGCACCTCGGTCGGCGTGCGCGGCATCAACCTTGCGCAAGGCGACAGGCTCATTTCGCTGTCGATCCTGCGCCACGTCGAAGCATCAGCCGACGAGCGCATGGCCTATCTGAAACGCGCCAATGCGGTGCGCCGCGGCGCCAACGGCGATCAAGAGGAGACCGGCACCGACCAGGAAGAGGCCGAGGGCGCGATCGAACTCGGGCAGGAACGATACGCCGGGCTGTCCGCCCACGAGCAATTCGTGCTGACGATTTCCGAGAACGGCTTCGGCAAGCGCACGTCGTCTTACGAATACCGGACCACCGGTCGTGGCGGCAAAGGTATCGTCGCCATGGCGGTCACCGAGAAAAACGGCCGGCTGGTTGCGTCGTTCCCAATCGAGGACAGCGATCAGATCATGTTGGTGACGGACGGCGGGCAGTTGATCCGCTGCCCGGTCGACGGCATCCGCATTGCCGGCCGCTCGACCCAGGGCGTGATCGTGTTCTCCACCGCCGAAGGCGAGAAGGTCGTCTCGGTAGAACGGCTGACGGAAGAGGGCGACGAGAACGGAACAAACGGCAGCGAGTGATCGCGTCGCGGCCGAGCGCCTCGCCCTGACTATCGCTGCCTAGTTTTCATCCTGGAACGTCGCGCCGGGACGCGATCCGTGGTAGTTCGGATCACCAGCGGGCCACGTCGACATGCAGGGCGGGAACTGGTTGCGATAAGGCCACGTGCAGCCCGCGGGCTCTCGCGCCGGCGCCGCGACGTACAAGTGCCGTTGCACGGGCTTTCGCGCGGTCGCCACATGTTTCTTGACGGTGTGCTTTGCCATCGGCGCCTGCGCTGGCGGCGGATCGCTCTGCGCTGTCGCCAGCGTCGGCTGCCACAGCAATGCCAACGCCATAACCAGGCACGGCAGGGGGTGAAGCCGAACATCGTTCATCGCATTTCTCCTTGGCGGTCTTCGCCCATAACGCGAAGTGTCGCGCGGCGGTTGCCCGAACGCGAGCGGTTCCACGGTCACCTTTTGTTGTCCGCGAATGTCGCCGTTGCCGCCAGCCACGACCACGCGCCAAGTCTCACTGCGGTTTTTTCTCCGGAGCTGGCGCCGGCTTCGGCGGTGGCGCCGGATGCGGCGGCGGGGGAGGCGGTGGCGTCGGCGCAGCAACGTGCGGCGGCGGCACATTGCTCGCCCGCGGCGGAGGCGGCGGCGTCGGTGCAACCACATGCGCGGGCGGTGGCCCACTCGTCCGCGGTGGAGGCGGTGGTGTTGGCGCAACCACATGCGCAGGCGGCGTCACGTGACTCTCGTGCGGCGGCGGCGGCGGCTTCAACTCCGGATGCGTTTTCACCTCCGGCGTCGGCGGTTTTGCTTCGTGGTTGACGTCGCGCTCGTGGGTGACGCCCTGCGGCGGTGGCTTGAGGTCCGGAAGCGGTTTCACTTCCGGCGCCGGCGGCTTGCCTTCGCGGTTGACCTCCTGCGGCGGCGGCGGTGTCACTGCATTGCCGGGCGCCGGATTGTGATCGGGCCGCGCATTGCCGACCGGCGGCGGCTCGTGGCGGTTTTTTTCCTCCAGAGTCTTCTGAGGGTTGGCGTTCGGCGGAACGAGAGCGGAACCGGACGGCTTTCCGCCTGGCGCCAAGCCAGGTTTGACAGACTGCGGCACCACGCGTGCTTTTTCATCGCGTGCGGCCACCACACCTTTGCCGCGGAACTCGTTCGGCTTTGCCGTCGCCGCAATCGCCGGCCGGCCGTGATTTTCGGAAGCCAACAGGGATTTGTCGGCGCTCGCCGTTCGCTCGTGCTGCAATTGCGCGGGAATGGCGGCGATATGGTGCTCGCGCGCCGCCCGTTGTTGTTCCGACGTCGGCCGGGCGATCGTGCCGCCACTGCCGCCGTGGAAGCTAACCCGCGACGCTCCCGGCTCGACGGTCACCTTCTTTTCGTAAACGTTCCTGATCCTGACGTCGCCGAAATTGTTGACGTTGTGATTGTAAAAAAGTGCGCCATGCTCCCAACGTCCGCCTTCGTAACCGACGCCGTTGTAACCGAAGCCATAGTCGATCCCACCGTAGAAGCCGACCTGCGGTCCCCAATAGCCGGCAGTCCAGATGTAAATGCCGTCGCGCCACGCCCAGTAACCGGGCGTCCACAGCAGACCGGCTTCCGGCGGCTCGACCCAGGTGCCGGGAACCCAGAAATATCCATACGGCCCGCCGGCCCAATATCCAGGCGTCCATATGTAACCCGGCGCGGGGATCGGCGGCTGGTCGTACACCGGCAATTCCGGCGGCGGGCTTGCATTGCTGATGCAGATGACTTGCGCCGGCGCGGCGACGGGCCAAGCCAGCGGTGCAAGTGCAAGCGACAGTCCGACGACAAACGACATAAGCCGCATCGGCAAAACTCCGGGGTTCGCGATGGTGAACAATCCACGTGCATTGCCACGAGATTAAGGCAGCTTCGGAAACTTGAAGTTCCGCGGCCGCGCCTAAAACTTGGCCAAAGCGCGCCCGCGACTCGGGCTTTGCGCGACCAAGGGCCAGACGCTAAAATTGATTACATGCGCACGAAAGCTTTCGGCCCCCTCGCTGTGATTTTGTTTATCGTCGGCGCCGGTGGACCAGCGTCCGCCGATCCGAAAGGATTATGGGTGGCCGAGGACCACGCTCAGGTCCGTATCGCAGATTGCAGCCGCCGAAGCCAGGCCTTGTGCGCAACGGTCGCTGCTGCGAGATCGTCCGTCGACCCGGAAACCGGCCGGCCTTGGACCGACAAGCACAATCCCGATCCGAAGGCGCGCGGCAGATCGCTGATCGGTGTTTATGTCCTCTACAACATGTTGCCGGACGGTCCGGGAAAGTGGTCGGGGACGCTCTACAACACCGACGACGGTCGCACCTATCCCGGTCATCTGCTTGAAACCGGTCCGCGTACGATCCGGATCGAAGGTTGCGCGATCGGCATTTGCGGCGGCCGCAATTTGACCCGCGTTCGCTAGACCTCGATCCGAATCGAGTTTAAGCGGCGATCCGCGATACGCGGCCGGAGCCGAAAGCGTCGAACGCTTCGGCAACTCTTTGCAGCGTCACGTCCGGGTCGCTTTCGGTCAGCACGCGGCGGCGATGCGTTTGGCGCGTGTCATCGGTCGCGCCGGCTATCGTGGCCGCGACATCGAGCGCCCAACCGAGATGCTTGCGAGCATTGCGGACGCCGACATCGCGGCCGTAAAGGCCAAGTATGTCCGAATAAAGCCCGGCGACCTGCTCATGCTGCTCGCGTAGCGGTGGCGGAACCGCGCGTTCGCCCGTTGCCAGATACCGCGCAAGCTGACCGGGAAACCAGGGCCGGCCTTGCGCGCCGCGGCCAACCATCACCGCGTCGGCTTGCGAAGCTGCCAGCGCCGCGTCGGCATCGTCAAAGCTCTCAATGTCGCCGTTGACGACGACCGGAATCGCGACACGCGTTTTCACTGCGCGCACTGCCGACCAATCGGCGCGGCCTTTGTAGAATTGGCAACGGGTGCGGCCGTGCACCGTCACGAGTCGCACACCGGCGTGCTCGGCGCGCGACGCCAACTCCGCTGCATTGCGCGTGTTGTCATCCCAGCCGAGGCGCATTTTCAAAGTTACCGGCAAGTTCACGGCCTGCACCACGGCCTCGATCAGCGTCAGCGCGTTATCGAGATCGCGCATCAGCGCCGACCCTGACGCGCCGTTGGTGACGTGCTTGGCGGGACAGCCCATGTTGATGTCGATCACGGCTGCGCCGGCATCGGCGGCAATGCGGGCGCCTTCCGCCATCCAGCGCGCCTCGCAACCGGCGATTTGGATCACGTGCAATCCGCCGCCGTGACGGACGACACGGCGCTGCGCCATGCGTTTGCCGGCGGCAAGCGCGGCGCAAGCGGTCATTTCCGAAACGACCAAGCCGGCGCCGAGCCGCGCGGCAATCCGCCGAAACGGTGCATCGGTGACACCGGACATCGGCGCCAGAAAAACCGCGTTCGGCAGACGGACCGGACCGATGCTGATCGGCCCGATCTTTTGTTGCGGGTGGACCGCTGCAGGGGCGCTCATGATCCGGCTCAGGCGTGGTCCGGTTTTTGCCAATCGAGCGAGACCCAGAACATCACCAGGAACAACGGGATCGCGACGATCGAGAGGGCCCACGCGATCTGATAATACACCGTGCGCCATTCCACCAAATTCGACAAATGAGCGATTTCCGCCGTGTAGTCGAGCTTATCGGGAGCCGCACAGTCGACAAAATGCAGAAACCGATAGGAGATTTCCGAAACGCCGAGACAGAGCGCAGCTCCGGAAAGCGACACGACGATGACCGCAATCGCCAGCCAACGCGCCAATCCGCGCTTGCGAAAGACATCACCCTTTTCCGCGGCGAAGGTGGTGGCAGCAACGACAATGCCGTCGAAGGCAAGCAGCGCGAGCCCTTTGCTGTCGAGAACGCTGAGAATATCGTAGAGCGTCTTGACGATCTCGCCGCCGTGGGCCGGAACGACCTGCGTTCCCGCCGCATGCAACAGCTCGATCTTTTGTAGAAGGTCGCAGTCCAAGCGGTTCTCCCGAACGTCCCGTCGGTACGGCAAGATTCGTTTGCGGAGGGAGTTACTAGCCCGAGAAGCCGCCGCCGTCGAGGAACTCGCGTTCGGCCGCGGTCGTCTCGCGCCCGACGATGCGGTTGCGATGGGGAAATCGTCCGAACCTGACGATGATGTCCCGATGGCCGGTCGCAAATTCAGTCTGGCCCGGTACGCCAAGCGCGTC
>JAGXAC010000168.1 GCA_019075925.1 Hyphomicrobiales bacterium
CTCGGCGCGGCATCGAAGGTTTTGCGGCTGTTGCTGCAATCGGCGATTCTTGCGGTCGGCGCGTGGCTGGTCATTCATCAGGAATCGACTCCCGGCATCATTATCGCCGGCTCGATCCTCGGCGCCCGTGCGCTGGCGCCGGTCGATCTCGCGATCGCCAACTGGCGCGGTTTCGTCGGCGCGCGGCAAAGCTGGCAGCGGCTGGAACGTTTGCTCGGCCACTTGCCGCCGCAGGCAGACGTGATGCCGCTGCAGGCGCCGACCAAGACGCTCGCCGTGCAAAACGCGGCCGTCAGTCCGCCCGGCGAGCACAAGATCGTCTGCCAGGACGCGAACTTCACGCTCACCGCCGGCAAAGCGCTTGGCGTCATCGGTCCGACCGCATCCGGGAAGTCCTCGCTCGCGCGCCTGCTGGTCGGCGTTTGGGCGCCGGTGCGCGGCAGCGTACGGCTCGACGGCGCCACACTCGATCAATGGTCGCCCGAGACGCTCGGCCGTCATATCGGCTATCTGCCGCAGGACGTCGAGTTGTTCCCGGGCAACGTGGCGCAGAACATCGCTCGGTTCGAAGATCCGCCCAATCCGGCGGCGGTACTCGCCGCCGCCGAAGCCGCCGGCGTCCACGATATGATCGTCAATCTGCCGGAGGGTTATGAGACCAATGTCGGCGAGCGCGGCAGCGCCTTGTCGGCCGGTCAGGCGCAGCGCATCGCGCTCGCCCGCGCTCTCTATCGCGATCCATTCCTGGTCGTGCTGGATGAGCCGAATTCCAATCTCGATGCCGAAGGCGACGAAGCGCTGACCCAAGCCATCCTCGGTCTGCGGGCGCGTGGGGCCATTGTCGTCGTGGTCGCGCATCGCCCGAGCGCTATTGCCGGCGTCGACTATATTCTGGTCATGGGCAAGGGTCGTCAGCAGCAATTCGGATCGAAAGAGGAAGTCCTCAACCGCGTGGCGGCGCCAAGCGCACCGCCGCGTGCGCTCAAGGTTGTGCCCGGTGAGGGAGGCGCGGGATGACCGCCAAACTGCCGCCGGCCACCGACGCGCAGGCCTCGATTCGCCAGCACATCATCCTCGGCTGCGCGGTGGTAGCGTTCATCGGCATCGGGTTGGGCGGCTGGGCCTCGACCGCCGAGATCGCGGGCGCGCTGATTGCGCAGGGTTCGCTGGTGGTCGATTCCAACGTGAAGAAGGTGCAGCATCCGACCGGCGGCGTGGTCGGCGAGGTCCGCGTCCACGACGGCGATCATGTGAAGGCCGGCGATATTCTCATTCGCCTGGACGAGACCGTAACTCGCGCCAATCTGGCGATCGTCACCAAAGGTCTCACCGAACTTTACGCGCGCAAGGCGCGGCTCGGCGCCGAGCGTGACGGTGCCGACGCTGTCGCGGTCCCGCGCGAGCTTGCCGACCAGATCAACAATACGGACGTCCAGGAGGCGTTGGCCAGCGAGCGCAAGCTTTTCGAATTGCGGCGGACCGCGCGCGTCGGCCAGAAGGACCAGCTGCGCCAGCGCATCAAGCAATTGCAGGAGCAAATCGTCGGGCTGGCCGCGCAGCAGGACGCCAAGAGCAAGGAAATGGCGCTGATCGACAAGGAGCTCCAGGGCGTGCGCGACCTGTATTCAAAGAACCTGGTACAGATCAATCGGCTCACCTCGCTTGAGCGTGAGGAAGCGCGCTTGCAAGGCGAACGCGGCCAGCTCGTCGCCAGCGCCGCCGAGGCGAAGGGAAAGATCAGCGAGACCGAGTTGCAGATCCTCAACGTCGATCAGGAATTCACCAGCGACGTCGCCAAGGAATTGCGCGAGACCGACAGCAAGATCGGCGAATACGTCGAGCGCAAGGTGACGGCCGAAGACCAGCTTAGGCGCACCGACATTCGCGCACCCCAGGACGGCGTCGTATTCCAGTCGACCGCCAATACCGTCGGCGGCGTGATCACCGCCGGCGATTCGATCATGCTGATCGTGCCCGAAACCGATACGCTTCTGGTCGAAGCCAAGGTCGAGCCGAGAGACATCGAGCAGGTGAAGCTCGGCCAACCGGTCGTGCTGCGCTTCTCCGCCTTCAGCATGCGCACGACTCCTGAGATCAACGGTACCGTGGTGCGCATCGGCGCCGACACGTCGACCGACCAGCGCACCGGCCAGAGCTATTATCTGGTCCGCATCTCGATGACCGCCGATGAAATCAAGCGGCTTGGCCACGTCAAGCTCACGCCCGGGATGCCGGTCGAAGCCTTCATCCAGACCGGCGAGCGCACCCTGATATCCTACCTGGTCAAGCCGCTCCGCGATCAGCTCAACCGCGCGTTCCGCGAGCGATAAAATCATCCTTCCGCGCCAAGCGCGGGGGAGGATAGAGCAATGCGCGCTTGCTATAATGAAATCCGTCTGCAGCGGGGCCGTTAGATCATGAAGCGCATCGTTCGCTGGGCGCGGTGGTTCGGCGTCGCACGCGCGGTGTGCGTTCTGCTCTTATTGACGCTGGTGCCGTTGCGGCTCGCCGGCCTGCGGCCGCTGGAAGAAGCCCATCTGCGTACGTTCGATCTATTTCAAGTGCTCCGCCCGCGGGTGCAAAAGGTGCATCCGGTGGTCATTGCCGACATTGACGAGGCGAGCCTGAAGGAAATCGGGCAATGGCCGTGGCCGCGAACCGTCGTCGCTGATCTCGTCACCAAGCTCCGCGCCATGGGCGCGGTGGCGGTCGGCCTCGACATCGTGTTTGCCGAGCCCGATCGCATGTCGCCGGCCCTGGCGGCAGCCGGGTTCCGCGGCATCGACCCCCAAACGCAGGAGAAGCTCGCCGCCCTGCCCAGCAATGACGTGATCTTTGCCGACGCGATCAAGCGCGCCGGCGCAATCGTCGTCGGCGAAGCCGGCTCGTCAACCATCGCGCCGCGATCGGAAGCCGAGGCGGCGTTGCAAACCGGCTTTGCCATTCGCGGCCCCGATCCGCGGCCGTATTTGGTGACCTTTCCCGGATTGCTGCGCAACCTGCTGCCGATCGAGCAGGCCGCCGCCGGACGCGGGCTGTTCTCGATCGATCCGGAACGCGACGGCATCGTGCGCCGGGTGCCGGTGGTCATGCAGGCGCAGGGCATGCTGGTGCCGTCGCTGACCATGGAGATGCTGCGCGTCGTTTCGCGCTCCAGCGCCATCCTGATCCGCACCGATGAAGCCGGCGTCCGCGCCGTAGCGGTCCGCGGGCTGGAAGTACCGACCGACCGCAACGGCCAGTTCTGGGTGTATTTCAACAAGCACGATCCGGCGCGCTACGTCTCGGCGGCCGACATCCTCGCCGGCCGGGTCTCCGCCGATCGTTTTCGCGGGCGGCTCGTGCTGATCGGCACGTCGGCGGTCGGGCTATTGGACATCAAGACCACGCCGGTCGACCCGGCCATGCCCGGCGTCGAAGTCCATGCGCAGATCCTCGAAAATGTGCTGACCAAATCGTTCTTGACCAACCCGAACTACGCCATCGGCGCGGAAATCGTTCTGGCCGTCGTGCCCGGACTCGCTATCATCGTTGCCGCGCCGATATTGCCGGCTGCGATCGTGCTGGCGCTCGGCGCCCTGTTGATCGTCGGGTTGGCCGGCATGTCGTGGTATTTCTTCGTCGAGCACAATTTGCTGATCGACTTCACCTATCCGCTGGCCTCGAGCTGGCTGATCTATCTGGTGCTCACCTTCGTCAATTATTTCCGCGAACAGCGCCAGCGCCAGCAGATCCGTTCCGCGTTCGGCTTTTACCTGTCGCCGGCGCTGGTCGAGCAACTGGCAAAATCGCCGGAACGGCTCGTCCTCGGCGGCGAGGAGCGCCGCATGACCATCCTGTTTTCCGACGTGCGCGGCTTCACCACCATCTCGGAGCATTACAAGGACGATCCGCAGGGGCTGACGCGGCTGATGAACCGTTTCCTCACGCCGCTGACCAACGCCATCATCGAGCGCAAGGGCACGATCGACAAATATATCGGCGACGCCATCATGGCGTTTTGGAACGCGCCGGTCGACGACGCCGACCACGAGGCCAACGCCTGCGAGGCGGCGCTGGAAATGCTGGCGCGCGCGGAAACGCTCAATGGCGAGCTTAAGCGCGAAGCGGAGGCCGGCGGCGGCGTCTACATGCCGCTTCGCATCGGCATCGGGCTGAACTCCGGTCCATGCGTGGTCGGCAACATGGGCTCCGATTTTCGCTTCAACTATTCGGTGCTCGGCGACACCGTCAATCTCGCGTCGCGTCTGGAGTCCCGCACCAAGGATTATCGTCTGTCGATGGTGATCGGCTCGCGCACCGCTGAAAAGGCGCGGGAGAAATTCGCCACCATGGAAATCGATCTGATCCAGGTCAAAGGCAAGAAGCAGCCGGAGGTGGTGCACACCGTGCTCGGCCCCGCCGCGCTCGCCGACGATCCGCGTTGCCGCGAACTACAGAACCTCAACGCGCAGATGCTCGCGGCCTATCGCAAGCAGCAATGGGACGAAGCGATTCGCCTGAGCGACCGTTGCCGCAAACTCGCCAACAGCTTTGGCGTCGATGGGCTCTACGACATGTATGCCGAGCGTATCGACGCCTATCGCGCCGATCCGCCCGGCCCGGATTGGAATGGCGTCTACGAAGCGGAGTCGAAGTAACCGAACGATGAACCCGCAGATTCCCGCGCAAGCGGGAATCCAGCCCGGGTCGCGGCGACGAGAGCGGACCTAGTCCGCTCAGGTTACTTCGGCGCCCGCTTGGCGAGGATGCGCTGCAACGTGCGGCGGTGCATGTTGAGCCGGCGCGCGGTTTCCGAGACGTTGCGATTGCACAATTCGTAAATGCGCTGGATGTGCTCCCAGCGCACGCGATCCGCCGACATTGGATTCTCCGGCGGCTCGATCTTGCGGTTCTCAGCGGCAAGCAGCGCCGCCACCACGTCATCGGCGTCGACCGGCTTGGCCAGATAATCGACCGCGCCGAGCTTCACTGCGTTTACTGCGGTGGCGATGTTGCCGTAGCCGGTGAGGATGATGGCGCGCGCGTCCGGCCGGCGCTTCTTCATCGCAGAAATCACGTCGAGCCCATTGCCGTCGGCAAGCCGCATGTCGACCACGGCGAAGGCGGGGACTGCCTTTTCGACCTGCAACAGGCCTTCGGCGACCGACTCGGCGGTGGTGACGACGAAACCGCGGCCCTCCATCGCGCGGGCGAGCCGCTGCAAAAACGACTTGTCGTCTTCGACGATGAGGAGCGTGCGCTCGGTAGGCACGGGAACCGGTATCGGAGAGGGCATGGGGCTTACGGTGCTGCGTTGAGGAGTGAACATTGCGATCTTACTCCAGCGGATAAGACGGCGCGCCCCACACGATGCCCCTTAATTATGACAGTGCGGCGGCCTGCTCAAGAGGGGTCGCTACCGGAAGTCCCTCGAAGTCGGCGCGGCGCCAGATCAGCGTCACCTCGGCGCCGTGCTGCGGCGGAGCCTGATTCTTCATCGCCAACCGGGCGCCGCTGCGTTCCAGCAGCGTTTTAGCGATGAATAATCCAAGCCCCAACCCGAACACCGGGTCCTCCGCGGCGTTGCCGTCAATCTCGGACCTTTCGGACGGCCGGTGCGTGACGTAGGGCGCGCCGATGCGGTCCACCACTTCCGGCGCAAAGCCGGGGCCGTCGTCGCGAATCACAATGCTTACGTCGTCGGCATTCCAGTCGGCCAAAATCTCCACCCGCTTATTGGCGAAATCGACGGCGTTCTCGATCAGATTGCCGAGTCCGTATCGGATCGCCGGGTTGCGCGCCGCGACCGGTTCGCCGCCGCTATCGGGCGGCAGTGTCACGCCGACCGACACGCCGAACTGCCGATGCGGCGCAACCGCTTCCTCGATCAGCGACGACAACGGCACGCGGTCGAACGGATCGGCGGTCGGCAGTTCGGTGATCTTCGCCAGAATCTCGCGGCAGCGTTGCGCCTGTTCGCGCAGCAGCTTCACGTCGTCGGCGTAAGGCGAGCCCGCTTCCAGCGCGCGCTCGATCTCGCGGATTACGAGAGTGATGGTAGCGAGCGGCGTGCCGAGTTCGTGCGCGGCCGCCGCGGCCAACCCGTCGAGCTGGGAAAGATGCTGCTCGCGCGCCAGCACCAGTTCGGTCGCCGCCAATGCATCGGAAAGCTGCCGCGCTTCCTCCGCCACCTGCCACGTGTAGACGCCGATGTAGCCGATCGCCAGCAGGATCGACAGCCAGACGCCGACCACATAGGTCTCCGGCAGCACCAGCGGCTCCTGATTGTCCCATGGCAGGTCGAAGTGCACGAAGATCAGCACGGTCGCGCATAGCACGGCGAATATCCCGATCCACAGCGTCATGCGTGGCGGCAGCGCGGTGGCCGAGATCAGGACCGGTCCGAGCAACAAAAACGAAAACGGGTTTTCCAACCCGCCGGTCAGATACAGCAACGCGGCGAGTTCGGCGACGTCGAAGCCGAGGATATATGCGGCGCGGTCCGGTTCGAGCCACTGCGTGTCGGGGAAGCCGATGCGCAATGCGACGTTGAGCAGCGCCGCCAGTCCGATCACGATGAAGCAAGGCAGAAGTACAACGTCGAACTCAAGGCCGAAGTGAACCCCCAGCACGGCTGCGAGCTGGCCGAACACGGCCAGCCAGCGCAACTGCACCAGCGTATCGAGCCGCACGTTCCGCGACCGATGATGTATCCGCGGTAACCGCAACATGCCGCTAATGTAACGATTGGCGGCGCCTAGTTGGAGGGCAAATCGGCGCGGGCTTTGCCGCGGCGAGGCGGCGGCGCCGCGGCTTTCTCCGCCCGGTCGCCGTGCGCTTGTTCGATCACGGCCATCACCGCGCGCAACACGGCAGGCACGCCCTGCCCGCTCACGGCCGAAATCACCAGCGGCGATTTTTTTGCCGCGTGCTTGAGGCGCGCCGTCTGCGCCTTGATCGCGGCGGCGTCGAGCGCATCCGCCTTGTTGAGCGCCACGATTTCCGGTTTATCGGCCAACCCCGCGCCGTAGGCGGCAAGTTCGGCGCGAACGACCTTGTAGGCGGCGCCGGCGTCCGCGTCGGTACCATCGATCAGATGCAGCAGCACGCGGCAGCGCTCGACGTGACCGAGAAAGCGGTCGCCTAACCCGACGCCTTCATGCGCGCCCTCGATCAAGCCGGGAATATCGGCCAGCACGAATTCGCGCCCGTCGATCTCTACCACACCGAGCTGCGGCGTCAGCGTCGTGAAAGGATAGTCGGCTATCTTCGGCCGTGCGGCGCTCACTGCGGCGAGGAAGGTCGATTTGCCGGCGTTCGGCAGACCGATAATGCCGGCATCGGCAATCAGCTTGAGCCGCAGCCGGATGGT
>JAGXAC010000169.1 GCA_019075925.1 Hyphomicrobiales bacterium
AGGACGGCGTTACCGTCGCCAAGGAGATCGAACTCGAAGACAAATTCGAGAATATGGGCGCCCAGATGGTGCGCGAGGTGGCGCAGAAAACCAATGACGAAGCCGGCGACGGCACGACCACGGCGACCGTGCTGGCGGCTGCGATCGTCAGGGAGGGCGCCAAGGCGGTAGCCGCCGGCATGAATCCAATGGATCTCAAACGCGGCATCGACCAGGCCGTCGGCACCATCGTCGCCGATATCAAGAAGCGCGCCAAGAAAGTCGGTTCGTCGGCCGAGATCGCGCAGGTCGGAACCATTTCATCCAATGGCGACGCGACGGTCGGCAAGATGATCGCCGAAGCGATGCAGAAGGTCGGCAATGAGGGCGTCATCACGGTCGAGGAGGCCAAAGCGCTCGAAACCGATGTCGAGATCGTGGAGGGGATGCAGTTCGACCGCGGTTATCTCTCGCCGTATTTCATCACCAACGCCGAAAAAATGCTGGCCGAACTCGAGGACGCTTACGTGCTGCTGCACGAGAAGAAACTGCCGGGCCTGCAGTCGCTGTTGCCGCTGCTCGAAGCGGTCGTACAATCAGGCAAGCCGCTGTTGATCATCGCCGAAGATGTCGAGGGCGAAGCGTTGGCAACACTCGTCGTCAACAAGTTGCGCGGCGGCTTGAAGGTTGCTGCCGTCAAGGCGCCTGGCTTCGGCGATCGCCGCAAGGCCATGCTCGAGGACATCGCCGTTCTCACTGGCGGCCAGCTGATCTCCGAAGATCTCGGGATCAAGCTCGAGAACGTCACGGTGGCGATGCTTGGCCGCGCCAAGAAAGTGGTGATCGAGAAAGAAAAGACCACTATCGTCGATGGCGCCGGCAAGAAAAAAGACATCGAGGCTCGCGTCGCGCAGATCAAGTCGCAGATCGAGGAAACCACTTCGGACTACGACCGCGAAAAGCTGCAGGAGCGGCTGGCTAAGCTCGCCGGCGGCGTTGCGGTCATTCGGGTCGGCGGCGCTACCGAGATCGAGGTCAAGGAAAAGAAGGACCGCGTCGAGGACGCGCTCAACGCCACCCGCGCCGCGGTGGAAGAAGGCATCGTGCCGGGCGGCGGCGTGGCGCTCATTCGCGCCAAAAAGGCCGTCGGCAAGCTGACCAGTGACAATCCGGACGTGCAGGCCGGGATCAACATCGTCCTCAAGGCGATCGAAAGCCCGCTGCGCCAGATCGCCGAGAATTCCGGCGTCGAGGGGTCGATCGTGGTCAACAAAATCCTCGAGAGCAAGTCGGAGACCTTCGGCTTTGACGCGCAGAACGAGGAATATGTCGACATGGTCGACAAGGGCATTGTCGATCCGGCCAAGGTGGTGCGCGCCGCGCTGCAGGACGCGGCGTCGGTGTCCGGCCTCCTGGTGACCACCGAAGCGATGGTCGCGGAAATACCAAAGGAGGCACCGGCCATGCCGGCGATGCCGCCCGGCGGCGGCATGGGCGGCATGGGCTTCTGAGCCTTCGCCGAACCAACGCAATCCAGGGGGGCGCGGTGCAAGCCGCGCCCCTTTGCTATGGTGAGCGCGCCATAACGCCTGAAGGAGCGAGCCATGCCGGCCACCACCGACCCGTTCGAAAAATTGAAGGCAGCCCAACGCGAAAGCTGGTCGTCATTTGTGCCGGTCGAGATCATGACTACGCCGCCGGCTGCGAAGCTCGTCAAATTCGCGGCGGTGGCCGCCGGCCAGCGGGTCCTTGATGTCGCTTGCGGAACCGGGGTCGTCACAATTACCGCCGCGCGGGCCGGGGCAAAGGCTTCCGGGCTCGACCTGACCCCGAAGCTCCTCGAACGCGCGCGAGAGAACGCCGCCATCGCCGGCGTCGACGTTGATTTTATCGAAGGTGACGCCGAGGCGCTGCCGTATCCGGACGTATCATTCGACGTAGTGCTCAGCCAATATGGCCATATCTTCGCGCCGCGGCCGGCTGTCGCGGTGCAAGAAATGCTGCGCGTCCTCAAGCCCGGCGGCACAGTCGCGTTTTCCACCTGGCCGCCCGAGCATTTTACCGGGCGAATGTTCGCCTTCATTGCCGGTCATGCGCCGCCGCCCCCGGCTGGCACCGAACCGCCGGCAGCGCCGCCGCTATGGGGGGATCCGAATGTGGTCCGTGAGCGCCTCGGCTCTGCCGTCAAGGATCTCAAATTCGCTCGCGACACGCTGGTCGCTCCGGCGTTAAGCTTGGCACACTTCCGCGCCGCACAGGAAAAGACCATCGGCCCGCTGACGAAGCTTCTCGCGTCGCTGCAAAACGATCCTGGCAAGCTCAAGCAGTTGCGGGCTGAATTCGACGCCCTGGCGGCGGATGTCTTTGAGGAGAACACGATCCGCATGCCGTTCTTGATGACGCGCGCCACCAAGCTATAGGAACGACACGGATTAATTCGTCAGCAGGCGAAAGCGCAAAGTCGTCGCACCGGAAAGCTCGACGATATCCCCGCTGCGTTTCCAGTTGGTCATCTGCGCCAGCGCCGCCAAGAGCTTCTCGTCGCCGCTCTGACGATCCGGTGAGCATTGCGCCGGCTCGAACGGGCCTGGAACGATGCTGATGGAATCCGCGCCGACGTTGGCTTGGCCGTGCAGCCGCAAACACCACAGATCGATCGACGCCGCGCCGTTCTTGTCGACTTCGATGATCGGCACGCGTTTCGAGCCGCGCATCGGCGTGGCGTCCAGCATCAACTCACGGCCAAAAGGGAAGCTTTGTTCGCTCGCAACGGCGGCGCCGGACGAACCGGCCAAGAGAATCAAAAGGCAGCAGGCGACCGCGCGACGCAGACAACCCATACTATTTCTTCCCGGTTCGCCGAAGCCGATTGAGAAAGGGGGCCGCCCGCGTGGCGGCCCCGATCATTTTTGGCGTAGCACACTTTGCTAGTGATGCAAGACGGCAATGTTCGGGAAGAATAGATAGCAAGCAACACCGATGATCACGAGATAGCCCAACAGCACGAGGCACCAACCGAAGTTGTGGCGGATCACCTCGCCTTCGTTGCGCACGAAGCGGCTGGTGGAGACGCCCACGCTCGCCGTCTGCGGGGCGATCGGTTTGCCGACTTCAGCCCCCACCGAATTGAGGGTCGGCAACAGCAACACCGGAAAGCCGAGCACTTTGCCGACCAGCGCCTGGAAGGTACCGAACATGGCGTTGGTCGAGGTGTTGCTGCCCGACAGCGCGACCCCGATGAAGCCAAGGATCGGCGCCACGACGATGAAGGCCGGTCCGAGCTTGGAGAAGGCGCTGGCGAGCGAGCCGGCCATGCCGGAGTAGTTATAGATGTAGGCGAGACCGAAGATGAAAACGCCGACAAGGCAAGCGCCCCACATCTGCGACCAGGTCTTGGCGAAGATCGCGCTGATTTGCGACGGCTTCACCCGCAACAGAACCGCCGTGATGATCCAGGATACCAGGATGGCGGTTCCGCCGACGAACGGCGTCCAGTTGAACGTCGCACCAATTTTGGCGCCCGGCGTGATCGCCGAATCGGCGGCGACCGACATGTGCAGCACGATGATCTTCGGCAGACTCGACCATGGTCCGGTCCAGGCGACGACTACTGCAACCAAGACTGCGATCGGCAACCATGCCATGCCGATATCGCCGCTCGACAGGCCGTGCGCTTCCGCACGTGTCTCGCCGGTCACCGGCGTGCCGCCATAGGCGAGAACCTGTGCCGGCTGCCAGACCTTGAGCAAGATCAGCAAGACGACGAAGCAGACGATTGAGCCGATGACATCGGGCAGATAAGGCCCGAGATAGATGGCGGTCGGCAGTTGGCCGGCGATGTAGCCGAGCGACCCGACGATCGCAAGCGGCCATGCCGACCACATGCCTTTGCTGCCCGACACCAGATAAAGCAGGATCCAGGGCGGCAACAGCGCAAGGATAGCGACGATCTTACCGACCGAGGCCGAGTAGACCGGCAAAAGATCCAGGAACGGAACGCCGAGCGTGCCGGCGGTCACCGTGGCGAGCGCGATAATCGGCGCCCCCAATGCGCCGTAGGAGACCGGCGCGTTATTGGCGATGGCGGCGACCCGAATGGCGTCAAGATCGGGAATGCCGATGGCGATCAGGATCGGCGCGACGAACGCCCACGGGTAGCCGAAGCCGACAAGACCTTCGAGCAATGCGCCGAACGCCCAGGCAAACAGAATGGTCTGTACCCGCACGTCGCGGGTTCCCTGCTGCACCAGCCAACGCCGCAGCTTGTCGAACGAGCCGGTGGTCACCAGCGTGTTGAACAGCATCACGCCCCAGAACGTGATCCAGTCCACGTACCAGACACCGGTAGCAGACCCGTACAAATAAGCGCGGATGCCGTCGTCCAGCGGCATCTTCCAGACCCACAATGCAAGCAGGAACGTGACGATCGAGCCGATCAGGACGGCGAGCCACGCCGATAGGCGCAGCACAGCCAGCAGTATCAACAGCAAAGCAACTGGAACAAGCGCGACCAGCCAGGTCACGAACAGGTTGCCGGTTGGATCGAGAATTTGCGTGAACATTGGCTTTCCCCCCCGAAACGCCTTGAACGGCGCCCCGTTGATATGTCTTGGCTTAAGCGGCCAGATTCCGAGTTAGGCGACGCCGCCGCCATTCCGAAATCGAACTAAAGAGCTTTTTGTCGCCGCAGCGATACTATGCGAGTTTCGTGGCGTGCGCTATTAGGCTGCGCTTTCGCCATGCGCGCCCTGGCACACTTATATCCGCATGCGTGCCGGTGGGAATTTGCCCACGCCCCGACCGCCGCACCGCCACAGTGCGAGTGTTTAAATTCCTGGTCGAGCCGGCACCACCACGTGGGCAGCGCCTGATACGGAGGTTTCGGTGAAAAGTCTCGCTATGACGATCGCCACCATTTGGCGGCTGTCCGTTCCTTATTTCCGCTCGGAAGATCGCTGGCCGGGACGCATCTTGCTCGCCGCGGTGATTGCCATCGAACTTTCGCTGGTGGCGATTCAGGTCATCCTGAACCAATGGTACAATCGTTTTTACAACACGCTGCAGGATCACAACTGGAACGCCTTCGTCAGTGCAATTCTGTTTTTCTGTGTCATCGCCGCTGTCTATACGGTACTTGCAGTCTATCAGCTCTACCTCAATCAATGGCTGCAAATCCGCTGGCGGCGCTGGATGACGCAGACCTATCTGCGGCAATGGCTGGATTCCGCCAACCACTACCGCATGCAGCTTCTCGGCGACGCCGCCGACAACCCGGATCAGCGCATCAGCGACGACTTGCAGATGTTCGTGCAATACACGCTGACCATTTGCATCGGCATCCTCAATTCCGTCGTTACTTTGGGCTCGTTCGTCGTCATCCTTTGGCGATTGTCCGCGGAAGCGCCGCTCACCTTATTCGGCGTCAGCTACAACATTCCGGGTTACCTGGTCTGGGCGGCACTGATCTACGCCGTGGTCGGCACCACGCTCACGCATCTGATCGGCTGGAAGCTTATTCCGCTCAATTTTCAACAACAGCGCTTCGAGGCCGATTTCCGCTTCAATCTCGTGCGGACGCGCGAAAATGCCGAGCAGATCGCGGCCCTCGGTGGGGAGGCGGCCGAGCGCGAACGCCATCTCAGTCGGTTTAGTTACGTCATCGGCAACTGGTACGCGCTGATGCAGCGGCAGAAGCAGCTCACCTTTTTCACCCAAAGCTATTCGCAGGCCTCGGTGATCTTCCCCTACATCATGGTCAGCCCCGCCTATTTTTCCGGCGCCGTCCAACTCGGCGGCCTGATGCAGACGGCCTCCGCCTTCAACAGCGTGCAAAACGCATTGTCCTACTTCGTGAGTTCATACCGCAACATCGCTGAGTGGCGCGCGATCATCGCCCGCTTGACGGGCTTCGAACAAACGATCGCGGCTGGCCGCGCTGCGGCGGTCAGCCCGCCCGCGGTGGAGGTGACATCTGCAGCGCACGACGCGGTGGTAATCGACCGGCTCAATGTGCGTTTGCCCAAGGGAGAACCGATCGTTGTTGCCGATGCGATCACATTTCCGGCCGGCGGGCGCGTTCTGGTCACCGGGCCTTCCGGCGCCGGCAAATCGACCTTGTTCCGCGCCATCGTCGGCATTTGGCCGTTCGGGTCGGGCCGCGTCGTGATACCGACCGGAGCCAAGGTCATGCTGGTACCGCAGCGGCCGTATTTTCCATTGTCCACATTGGCGACGGCAATCGCCTTCCCGGCGAAAGCCGGCACGTTTGACAATAGGAAAATCGCCGAAGTTCTGGCCGCGGTTGGATTGCCGCAGTTGATCGACCGCCTCGATGAAGAGCAGCACTGGAACCGCATGTTGTCGCTGGGCGAACAACAGCGGCTTGCTATTGCCCGCGCGCTGCTTCAGGCGCCCGATTATCTGTTTCTGGACGAAGCGACGGCTTCGCTCGATGAACCGGCGGAAGCGGCGCTCTATCGCCTGTTGCAGGAGCGCCTGAAGGGAACCACCATCGTCTCCATCGGCCATCGTTCGACGCTCGCGGCCTTCCACAATATCCGCGTCGATTTCACCCTGGACCATTCCCTCTACCGCGTCCGCGAAGCGCCGCTGGCATCGGCCGCGGAGTGAACTTAGGTAGATGGAAAGGACGGATGTCGATATCCGAAGGAGGCCTGTAGCATGAAAGCAAGCGTAGACGGGCGCATCGTCGCCGAAAGCGATGACGTCGTGGAGGCCCAGGGCTACCAATATTTCCCGCGCGAAGCGGTGCGGATGGGTTGGCTGGCGAAGGTCGAGAAGACGCCTAAGGACCTCGAATGTCCGCACGGGGTGCAGTTCTACGACGTCGTGGTCGACGGCAAGCGGCATGGGCGCGCCGCCTGGTCGTACGAAAGGCCGCTGCCGAACATGGCGAAGGTCGGCGGCCGGTTCGGCTTCTGGGAGGATATCGAGGTCGGCTGATGCGCCGGCGAGCGTCACGCCGCCGGCTGGTTGCGGTTGACGTCTAGCCGCGCATCAACCAAGGCCGCCGGCTCAGTGGCGGCGCCGGCTTGCAGCCCACACCGCTCGGCGCAATGCCTCGCCGTCAGCCGGCGCGCCTGCCGACGGCATAAGGGCACAGCGTCAGACGGCAGAATTCCTAATTGCTGTCGGTACCGCCGAAACCAGAACCCAGCGGCGGCGGCCATGATGGCGCCGGAGCCGGCTCAGGTGATGGTGCATGGACCGGCGCCGGCTTTCGCGACGCAGCTTTTCGCCTCGGTGCAGACTTCTTTTTCACG
>JAGXAC010000017.1 GCA_019075925.1 Hyphomicrobiales bacterium
TGTCGTCACCGGCTGGTACCGGCCGGAAATCGAGATGTTCGGCGTGCCGCTCTTGGAGCACGATACCCGCTACGACATGGCAATCGAATGGATCGAAATCATCAAACGGTTGTGGACCAGCGAAAAGGAATTCGACTTTGACGGCAAGTTTTATCAGGTCAAGAACGCCGCCATCGCGCCAAAGCCGTTGCAAAAGCCGCATCCGGTAGTCATGAGCGCCGGCGCCTCGCCGAAGGGCCGGCAATTCGCCGCACGCCATGCCGACGTCAACTTTATCAATCTCGACGCGCACGATTTCGAGGGGGTCAAAGCGCGCGTCGATGCCTCGCGCAAGACCGCATGGGACGAATGCCAGCGCGAAATCCAAGTCTGGACCAATGCTTACATTTTCCAGGGCGAAACCGAAGCTCAGGCGCGCGCGTTCTATGACGAATGCGTGTTCCAGAAAGGCGATTGGGAAGGCGTCGAGAATCTGGTCAGCGTCATGGGCCTCAACTCGCTGTCGCTACCCAAGGCAGCGCTGCAGCATCTCAAAGAGCATTTCATTGCCGGCTGGGTCGGCTACCCGCTGATCGGTACCAAGGAACAGGTTGTCGACGGGCTGGCGTTGCTCGAACGTGCCGGATTCGACGGCATCGTGCTGTCATGGCCACGCTATATCGACGGCATGCGGCAATTTCAGACCGAGACATTCCCGCTGGTGCAACAGGCGGGCTTGCACTGATGCATCAGGCTCGCGCGCGCGCGCTGCGCCGCGCGCTCAATTCCACCGCGCGATCCGGAATGGTGATCCGCAACGTCGCGCCGATGGTGCCTTCGACCAGACGAATCTCGCCGCCATGCGCGCGCACAAGTTCGGCGGCGATGGCGAGCCCGAGCCCGGTGCCGCCGGTTCGGGTCGAGCCCTGGAAGGCTTCGAACAGGTGGGCTTGCGCCTTTTCCGAAAAGCCCGGTCCGGTGTCGGAGACTTCGATCACCACCACGGCGCCTTCGCGCCGGCCGGTGATGCGAATCTGATCCCGTCCGGGATCGCGCGAGGCACGGCTTTCCAGCGCCTGCAGTGCGTTGCGGGACAGGTTCAGCAGAATGCGATAGAGCTGCTCGTAGTCGGCCTCCACCGTCAATCCGCGCTCGACCGCGCTGATCCAGCGGATCGGCCCGTCGGGAGGCAGACCAAGTGTCTCGTGCACCTCCTCGACAAGCGGCTCCAGCAGGATCGGCTTTCGTTCCGGCGGCGGCTCCTGCAAGCGCCCGTAGGACAGCGTCGATTCGCAAAACGCGATGGCGCGTTCGAGCGCGCGCATCAGCTTGGGAGCAAAACGCTGCACGGTCGGATCGGGCAGTGTCAACAAGCGGTCGGAGATGAGCCGCGCCGAGCCGAGCAGGTTGCGCAGATCATGGTTGATTTTCGATACCGCAAGGCCGAGCGCGGCCAGCCGGTTCTTCTGATGCAGCATCGAGGCGAGTTCAGCCTGCATGGTCGCGAGCTCCCGCTCGGCGATGCCGATCTCGTCCGCGCGCGCCGACGGCACGATGATGCGGTCGGCATTCTCCGGATCGGTGCGGAAGGCCATCATGTTGGCGGTCACCCGGCGCATCGGCCGCACGAACAAATAGTGCAGCGTCAGGTAGACCAGCGTCGCGGTGATGCCGGAAATCAGCAACGAGATCAGCAGCAGGTCGACCGAATATCGCAACAAGGCTTTGCGCAACGGCGGTTCGTCCATGATGATTTCGACGTAGTCGCCGCCCATCGGCGCCGGGCCGACGACGCGCATCACCTTTTTGGGCGTCTTGCCGTCGAACATCAGCATGAAGGCGTCGACGATCGATTCGAATTCGTTGACGTTGCGCATGTCGAAGTCGTGGGTAATCGGCGGCGGCGTGTCGCCGACTGCCAGCAGGCGGCGCTGCGTCCCCATTTTCATGGCGACCGCGCGGGCGCCGATCGAGTCGAGAATCTGCTTCGCAAGCCTGTCCGAAACCATCCCATTCGGGGCGGCATCGAGGACGAGTGCCGCGGTGTAGGCGCTGGCCAGCCTGTCGCGGAGCCAGTTGACGCGGAAATTGGCAACCAGCGGGACATAAATCAGCACTTCCCCGAGCATCACGAAAAGGATCGTGAGGACGAGGAGCTTTCCCGAAAGCCCAAAACGGGGCGCACGAACCGGGGTTGGTCGCGCGGCTTGGTCATCGCGCATTAAGCAGAACCTCGCGGGTCAACGCAGGCGACGCAACAAACCCATGATGCGACGCAGGTGCCACCTCGTCAAACCACCGTTGAAATAGGTGGTTGCGGCACGTTTTCCCACTCCGGTGCAGCCAGGGCGGGAACCCCGTATCGGCGAACGGCCCGGACGGGACGCTTCCCGCCGAATCCCCGGGCCTCCGCCGCATGAACTGATCCGGCGGCGCCCAAGCCAGGGTCGCACATTGACGAGCCGGGAGGGGTCCCGTATAAGCCGCGCCAATTGCGCCAAGCGCGCGAAATCTACGTCAATCAGCAGCGCGCAGCGGAGACGCATCCCCGTGAAACGAACCTATCAGCCAAGCAAGTTGGTCCGTAAACGCCGGCATGGTTTTCGTACCCGCATGGCGACCAGAGGCGGCCGCAAGGTTCTGGCGGCGCGGCGCGCACGCGGGCGCAAGCGGCTCAGTGCGTGATCGCGACGCCCGTTCAGTCGTCGTCGAGCGGCTGAAACGCCGGAATGATTTTCGCGCTGCGGCGAAGGGTGTACGCGCTTCCGGGCGCGCATTCATCTTGCAGGCGCTTCGACGTGCCGAGGCTGGCGGAGCTCGTGTCGGTTTTACCGTGTCTCGCCAAGTCGGCAATGCGGTGGAACGCAACCGGGCACGCCGACGGCTCCGCGAGATGGTGCGCATCTCGGCTGCCGCCGGTGCCGGCCGATTGTATCCCGATCACGATTACGTACTCATCGGAAGACGGGCCGCGCTCACGGTGCCGTTTAGCGAGATGATGCAGGAACTCGATGCGGCGCTCACCCGTGTTCACGCCCCAGGCGCCAATGGTCCTGCACATCGCGGAACTGGTGATGGCAACCGCGAGCCCCTACATCATGCCAAGCCGGTATCGCGGCGGCGAAAACTGCGGCCGGGCCATGGTGGGTAATCGGCGAAAGAGCGCGCAATGTTAGAACACAAGAACACCATCCTGGCCGTCGTCTTGTCGCTCATCGTGGTCGTCGGCTGGCAATATTTCATCGGCTACCCGCAGATGGAAAAACAGCGCCACGAGCAGCTCCTCAAACAGCAAGAGCAGGCGAAATTAAAGACCGAGGAGCGGCCGAGCGCGACGCCGAGCCCGGCCGGTTCGTCGGTGCCCACCCCGCCATCCACTGCGCCGGTACCGCCGGGCGCGGCCGGCAGCCCCGGCCAGTCGCGTGCCAAAGCCAATGAAGCAGCGGTCGCGGCGTCGCCGCACGTTGCGATCAATACTCCCCGCTTGAACGGCAGTATCGATTTGAAAGGCGCGCGTATCGACAATCTCTCGCTCGAGCAGTATCGCGAAACGATCAATCCCCATTCGCCGCCGATCGTGCTGTTCTCGCCGTCGGGATCGCCCGACGCCTACTATGCCGAATTCGGCTGGGTGCCGGCATCGGGGACGACGCGGAAGCTGCCGGGGCCCGACACGCTGTGGACGCAGGATGGCAGTGGCGCGCTCGGCGTGGACCACCCGGTAACGCTGACCTACGACAACGGCGAAGGACTGGTGTTCCGCCGCACCATCGCGGTCGACGATCATTATCTGTTCACCATCAAAGATGAAGTGCAGAACAAAACCGCGGCGTCGATCTCGCTGTTCCCCTACGGGCTCATTTCGCGCCATGGCACGCCGAAGGTGCAGGGCTACTACATCCTGCATGAAGGTCTGATCGGCGTGATGGGCAGCCAGGGCGAGCAGGAAGAGACCTACAAAAAGATCGAAGGCAAAAAAAGCGAAACCTGGGACGCGACCGACGTCTGGCTGGGTTTCACCGATAAATACTGGGCGGCGGCGTTGTTGCCGAACACTGATGCCAAGGTGCATGCGCGTTTCTCGGCCGGAGAGTCCGGCGGGCAAAAGACCTATCAGACCGACTATCTGCTTGATGCGGTAAACGTTGCGCCGGGCGCGACCGGTACCGCGGACGCCCGGCTGTTTGCCGGCGCCAAGGAAGTGTCGGTGGTCGGCATCAACTTTCCGCTGACCAGCCTCGGCGGCTACAACCAGGCGCTCAACCTCAATCATTTCGACTTGTTGATCGATTGGGGCTGGTTCTATTTCATCACCAAGCCGATGTTTCTTGCTCTCGATTTCTTCTTCCGTCTGGTCGGCAATTTCGGCATCGCCATTCTGATTGTCACCGTGCTGGTGAAACTCCTGTTCTTCCCGCTCGCCAACAAATCGTATGCCTCGATGGCGAAGATGAAGGCGGTGCAGCCGGAAATGACCATGATCCGCGAGCGCTTCGCCGACGATAAGATGAAGCAGCAGCAAGCGATGATGGAGTTGTACAAGAAGGAGAAGATCAATCCGGTGGCGGGCTGCCTGCCGATTGCGCTGCAGATTCCGGTGTTCTTCTCGCTCTACAAGGTGCTGTTCATCACCATCGAGATGCGGCACGCACCGTTTTACGGCTGGATCCACGATCTATCCGCCGCCGATCCGACCAACGTCTTCACGCTGTTCGGGCTGATCCCGTTCGACCCCACAACGCTGCCGGTTTTCGGCAGTTTCCTGCACCTCGGCTTTTGGCCGCTGATCATGGGCATCACCATGTGGGTGCAGATGAAACTCAATCCGCCGCCGCCCGATCCGACCCAGCAGATGATCTTCAACTGGATGCCGCTGATTTTCACCTTCATGCTCGGCAGCTTCCCGGCCGGGCTGGTGATTTATTGGGCGTGGAACAATACGCTCTCGGTCATTCAGCAGAGCACGATCATGCACAGGAACGGCGCGAAAATCGTACTGTTCGACAATCTCAAGCGTACTTTCGTCAAGCCGAAGCAGCCGGCGGAATAATCGTGCGGTCGCGGCTTAAGCCGCGACGCGCACCAGCGCTTTGCCGAAATTCTTTCCCTCCAGCAGGCCCATGAACGCGGCCGGCGCATTTTCGAAGCCGTCGGTTATATCTTCGCGGTAGCGGATGCGGCCGTCGGCGATCCCGGCGGAGACGATGCGCAGGAAATCGGCGTAGTGCTCGGCGACAAATTCGGTATTGATGAAGCCGCGCAACGTGAGGCTTTTGGTCAGCACGGCGCGCATGGTCGCCGGCAGCAGGTTCGGCCCGGCCGGCGGAGCGGCCATGTTGTAATAGGCAATCAATCCGCAGACCGGCACCCGCGCGTAGGTGTTGAGAAGGGGCAGCACCGCTTGCCACACGGCGCCGGCGACGTTTTCAAAGTAAACATCGATGCCTTTCGGACAAGCGGCGGCGAGTTGTTCCGCCATGCCGGGTCCGTGATGATCGATGCAGGCGTCGAAGCCTAATTCGTCGACGACGTAGCGGCATTTCGGGGCGCCGCCGGCGATGCCGACGGCGCGGGCTCCAACCATCTTGGCAAGCTGCCCGACCAGCGAGCCGACCGGACCGCTCGCCGCCGCAACGACGACGGTTTCGCCGGCCTTCGGCTTGCCGAGAACGTAGAGGCCGGAATATGCGGTGAAGCCCGGCATGCCGAGCACGCCGAGGCCTGCCGTGACCGGCGCCTGTTTCGGATCGAGCTTGCGAAGGTCCGGACCGTCCCACGCGGCGTGTGTACGCCAGCCGGTATGTGCGAGCACGATGTCGCCCTTGGCGTAGCCCGGCCGGTCGGATTGTACGACTTCGCAGACGCTTTCACCCCGCATCGGCTCGCCGATATCGACCGATTTGGCGTAGGATTTGGCGTCGTCCATGCGGCCGCGCATGTATGGATCGAGCGACAGATACAGCACCCGCAGCAGCAGCCCGCCGCGGGGCAGTTGCGGCATCGGGATTTCTTCCAGCCGGAAATTCGCCGCTGTCGGCGGTCCTTTCGGCCGCGAGGCTAATACGATCTGCCTCGCCATCGGCTCGGTCATTGTCGTCTCCTGTCGACGCGAAACGCCATTTTAGCGGATCGCGCGCGGGATGAAACCGCAAGCGTGCTGTTGTCGGCTGGCTGTTATGCGGCGCGGACGCGGCTGAAGAAGGTGGCGACTTTCGTTTCCAGGTCGTTGGCGCGGGCGGACAGCCGGCCGGTCCAGGTGGTGATCTGGTCGACGGCGCCAACGCCGCGGGTTACCGACCGATCGACCGCATCGATTTCGACCGACGCCCGCGCCGTGTGACCGGCGGCATCGTGAATGCTTTCGGCGATGCTGCGCGTGGTCATGCTTTGCTGCTGTACCGCCGACGCGATGCTGGTCGATACCGTGGTGAGCTTGCCGATGGTGCGGGCGATCGACGAAATCTCTTCGACCGAGCGCTTGGTCGCTTCCTGGATGGCGGCGACTTGCTGCGAGATATCGCCGGTGGCGCGCGAGGTCTGATTGGCAAGCGTCTTGACCTCGGCCGCGACGACGGCAAATCCCTTGCCGGCTTCGCCGGCGCGTGCCGCCTCGATCGTCGCGTTGAGCGCCAGCAAGTTGGTTTGCGCAGCAATGGCGGAAATGGTGCCGACCACCGATCCGATCCGCTCGGCCGCGTCGTTGAGCGAGCCGATGACGCCGTGCGTCCGCTCGGCATCGGCGGCGGCCGATTGCGCCATGTCGAGGCCGTTGGTCGCCTGACGACCGATTTCCTGAATCGACCCGGACAACTCTTCCGTCGCCGTCACCGTCGCCGACATGCGCAGCGACGTTTCCGCCGAAGCCGACGACGCCGAGGTCATGCGCTGAAGTGTCTCGTCCGCCCCTTCTCGCAGCGTCGCGCCGGTCATGCTGAGCGAAGCCGACGCTTCCTTGATCGCTTCGATGACCTCGCCGATGGCGGCATCGAAATCCGCGATCGCCGCGTCGATTGTGCCGCGTCGCTCCTGCGCCGCCTCCTCCGCGGCCTGACGATGCAGCGTCATCGCGTTGGAAACGTCGAAGTTGATGATTTTGGCAACGACTCGCCCGCGTTCTGCGAGCTTGGCCGGCGAAAACCGAAATTTGCCGGCGAGCACGTCGAGCGCCATCTGGATGACAAAGCTGCCGGAGGTACTGCGGATACGGGCATCAAACCCCAGTTCCGCTTCGTGCTGCACCGTTCGCCGGCACAATTCAGCGTAGCCGCGGTCGAGTTTGCCGCCGAGCAGCGCCTGAAAATGCGCGACTTCGAGCTGTTTGATCGTTTCGCCGTGTTCGACCACCGCCTCGGCGCGACTCGGCAGCGACCTGATCGCGACGACAACCTCGTCGATCGTCCGCTCGAGATGCGGCGCCAACAGAGGCCAGATTTCGGCGAGCAAGGACAGCGTCCCTGCATCGATCCGGTGCATCGCCAGTCGAGTTTCGAAGATCGGAATTGGCGCGGTCGGATCCATCGCGGGCCCAGCAGGGTCTCAGTTGAGACCACGCCCGCATGTTCGCCGACAATGGTTGCTTGAGTATGAACGAGACGTTACCGGCAGCCCCCGTCTATGCACGCCATGCGGGTTTCCCGCGATTGGCCGGATTAAACGGGAGGCCTGCGCCTCCCGTGAGCGTTCGCGCCTGGCGCCTGATCAGCGAAGCACGGCAAGGGTCACCTGCGCGAGGCCGGAAAATCCCAATGCGTGCGCGGCCGCCGGTGT
The DNA here is from genome assembly GCA_019075925.1 of Hyphomicrobiales bacterium. Classification (GTDB taxonomy): domain Bacteria; phylum Pseudomonadota; class Alphaproteobacteria; order Rhizobiales; family Xanthobacteraceae; genus BOG-931. The sequence continues at coordinate 7,747 of JAGXAC010000017.1, forward strand.
CAGGTCAATCACCCGCCCGCGAACGAACGGCCCGCGGTCGACAATCCGCACGACGACGGAGCGGCCGGTTTTACCGTTGGTGACGCGTACCCTGGTGCCGAACGGAAGCGTCCGATGCGCCGCAACCAAGCTTGCCGCCGATACGCGTTCACCGCTGGCGGTCCGGCCGCCGGGATAGACAGACGCAATTCCACTTTGCGCGGATGCGGTTATCGGCGCGCCGATCAGAGTCGCAAGAACGATAACGCGCGCAAAGGTTCGCATCAGGCTATTGCCATCCATGATCTGCCTTTTTCGATTGTTATGGGGAAGGGCGAAGCGGCTCGTGCGTTGCGAGCCGACTCCTTCATGACCAGCATAATGTGGAGACATTGCGGCGCAGCAAGCCGGCCCCTCGGCCGATCAGGCCGCGGTCGAAACTTTTACTTTTATCGTCCGGCGATAAATGGATTACTCGGCCGCCACCGCCGTCGGCAGCACGTGATTTTTGAATTGATCGCGCAGTGCGGTCTTCAAAATCTTTCCGGTCGCCGTGTGCGGGATTGCTTTGACGAAGACGATATCGTCCGGCATCCACCAGTTAGCGATCTTGCCTTTGAGGAATCCGAGTATCTCTTCCTTCGTTGCCGTCTGGCCTTCTTTGATCACGACGATCAAAAGCGGCCGCTCGTCCCACTTCGGATGACGCACCCCGATCACCGCAGCTTCGGCCACTTTCGGGTGACCGACGGCCAGGTTTTCCAGATCGATCGACGAAATCCATTCGCCGCCTGATTTGATGACGTCCTTGGACCGATCGGTGATCTGCATATAGCCGTACTGGTCCATGGTGCCGACGTCGCCGGTGTCGAAAAAGCCGTCCGGTTCGATCGCGTCGCCGACCTTGTAATATCCCTTGGCGACGGCGAAGCCGCGCACTTTGATCCGGCCAAAGGTTTTGCCGTCCCACGGCAGCGCGCGGTTCGCATCGTCGGTTATTTTCATTTCGACGCCGAACGGCGTGTAGCCCTGCTTCTGCTTGACGTCCAGCAGCGCGTCGCCTTTGAGATTGGCGTATTCGGGCTTGAGGGTGCCGACCGTGCCGAGCGGACTCATCTCGGTCATTCCCCACGCGTGGAAAACCTGAACGCCGTAATCTTCCTCGAAGGTTTTGATCATGGCGCGCGGACACGCCGAGCCGCCGATGACGACGCGTTCAAGGTAGGGAAGCTTGCTGCCGGATTTTTCCAGATGTTGCAGCAGCGCCAGCCACACCGTGGGAACGGCGCCGGTACAGGTCACTTTATACTCGTTCAGCAACTCGTACACCGACGGCCCATCAAGCTTGGCGCCCGGCATGACCAGCTCGGCGCCGGCCATCGGCGCGGAGAAAGCCAGCCCCCAGCTGTTGGCATGGAACATCGGCACGATCGGCATGATGACGTCACGGGACGAAATGCCGATGGCGTCCGGCTGCAACGACAACATCGTATGCAGCACGTTCGAGCGGTGCGAATACAGCACCCCCTTGGGATTGCCCGTAGTGCCGGACGTGTAGCACATGCCGGCCGCGGTATTTTCGTCGAACTCTTTCCAGACGAAATCGCCGTCCGCGCCGCCGAGCCATTGTTCGTAAGAGACCGCGTTGGGCAGCGAGGTTTTCGGCATATGCGCGGCGTCGGTGAACACAATGTAGCGCTCGATGGTCGGCAGCTTGTCGGCGATCTTCTCGAGCAACGGTACGAAGGTGATGTCGGTCATCATCACCCGGTCTTCGGCATGATTGATGATCCAAACGATCTGTTCGGGGAATAGCCGCGGATTGACGGTGTGGTAAATCGCGCCGATGCCGAGAATGCCGTACCAGCTTTCCAGGTGTCGCCAGGTATTCCAGGCCAGCGTCGCCACGCGGTCGCCGAGCTTTATTCCGTCGCGGTCGAGCCGCTGCGCCACGCGCAAGGCGCGGGTCCGGACTTCGGCGTAATTGGTCCGATGGATCGGCCCCTCGATCGAGCGGGTGATGACCTCACGCCCGGCGTGATTAAGCGCGGCATGGTCGATAATGCGGTGACACAGGAGCGGCCAATCTTGCATGAGCCCAAGCATGTGAATTCCTCCTGGAATTTGCCTTCTCTGTTCTTGTTGCTTCGTCACGCGGAGGCGACGACACTGCTGCCATCAATTTAGCCGGATGCGGCGGTGAAGAAAATGCCGACTTTGTTCTCCCAGCATCCTGGGGAACCCTTGAAGCGGAATAGGCCGGCCGGGTAAAGCAAAGGGCTTCGCGGCTGGGCAACGGGTAACGATCGCACCGGGAATCTGTTGCGTGAAGGGTATTGTCCTCATTGCAATGCTGCTCGGAGCGACCGGCGTTGCGGCGGCACAGCAGGGCACTGTCCCAGCGGCAAAACAGCATCATGGCGCGGCGCTGATGCCGCTCCGCCTTTTACCGGCTCGGCTGCCGCGGGCGCGGCGGCCTCAGGCATTGGGCATTCCGGAACAATACGGAGCGCCGCAGGAGGCCTTCGCCGGGTTTCCGGAACGCTCCGGCACTGCGAATCCCGCGCCATCGGCCTGTCAACTCCGGCTGGAAAAGGTCGCCACCTTCAGGCCGTTGCCGGTGCTGGCGGGACCCGGCGAGTGTGGCGGTACTGATGCGGTCCTTCTGAACAGCGTGCTGCTCGCCGACCAAACGGCGGTGCCGCTGACCCCGCCCGCCACCCTTCGGTGCACCATGGCCGAGGCGATCGCCGACTGGGTGCGGGAAGATGTCGCGCCCGCGGCGCTGAAGCTTGGATCGCCGCTGCGCGGCGTCGACAACTTCGATTCATACGAATGTCGCGGTCGCAATCGCGTCCGCGGCGCCACGCTGAGCGAGCACGGCCGGGCCAACGCCCTCGACGTCCGCGGATTTCGCCTGGCTAACGGCGAGACGGTCGGATTGACCGATGTCAGCGTTGACAAAAAATGGCGTGAGGCAATACGCGCCAGCGCCTGCGCGCGCTTCTCGACGGTGCTCGGTCCCGGCTCCGACGGCAATCACGAACAACATATTCATCTCGACCTCGCCGAGAGACGCGGCAATTACAAAACCTGCGAGTGGGATGTCCGCGAGCCGGTCAGGCAAACGCAAATAAGCGATCCGTCGCCCGCAGGCGGCGGCCATCTCGAACAGGAGATACCGCTGCCTCGTCCGCGGCCGGTCGCCAACGCTACCAACGATGCGCAAGCTCGAGGCAAGAAAAGCCGCGCCCAGCTGAGATGAACGTTCGCGCGGTCACTCGCAATAGCCGCAGTTTGGCGAATCAGGACGGCCGCTGATTGATCGTTCTGACTCGCCATCCGGCGGTTTGCCGTCCTTGGTAATGGTCGAGCCGGGTCAGCGAACAATTGTCGATCATGAAGGCAAACCCGCCGCGCGGCGCTAGCCCAAGCGCAAGCGTAATGGCCGCGCGGATCGTTCCGCCATGCGCCACGGCGACAACATCGCCGCCTCCATGCGCTTGGGTGATACGGCCGATCGCGGCTTCGACTCGCACCAGCAGATCAACGAAACTTTCGCCATTCGGCGCACGTTCGTCGGCGGTCGTATACCAGAACGAATCCGGCGCCTGCTGGCGGTTCAGGAGAAACTCGCGTCGATCGAGGCCTTGCCAATCGCCGAGGTGCTGCTCGGCAAGGTCCTTGTCCTGGACAAATTCCGGCGTCGGGTCGAATTGACCGGCGGCCCAGATCGCGCGTGCGGTCTGGTGGGTGCGCGCGAGATGGCTGGTGATCCAGACGGCGTTGCGCGGAAGCAACGCCGCCAGAGCAGCGAACGAGCGCGCATCGCTGCAATCGCAAGGCACATCTGTCTGCCCATAGATCAGGCCGCCATCGACAACGACCGGTGCGTGGCGAATCCACCACCACCGTGTGCGCACAAAACCGTCGACCTTGGCTTTGTTGGCAATCAGGTCGTCAAGTGTCGCCGTTTCGGACAAGCTCGCTCCTGTTCGCTAGGCTTTTGATTGCGGGCGGCAACGCTGATACGGGCTCTCAGGCCTGCGTTCAAGCGCCGCGGCGCACGCAAATGCGAACGCATGAGACAGGCTTTGACGGCTCGGCGTTGACACAATAGACCTGAATAACCGCAAAATGCCGCTAAAAGGTCAGCATGTCCCCGCTCAGCAATCTCGCCGTCCGCGACATCGAAACGCTGGTGCATCCTTACGCCAATCTCGCGCGTTTGCGCCAGACCGGACCGTTGGTCATCGAGCGCGGGGAAGGCATTTACGTCTACGACAGCGAAGGCAAGCCCTATATCGAAGGCATGGCCGGCCTGTGGTGCACGGCGCTTGGCTACGGCAACGAAGAGCTGGTCGAGGTCGCTGCCGCGCAGATGCGCAAGCTCTCGTTTGCGCATCTGTTCAACGGCCGGAGTCATGATCCGGCCATCGAACTCGCCGAAAAACTCAAAGAGATCGCGCCGGTGCCGATCTCCAAGGTGTTTTTCTGTAATTCCGGATCGGAAGCGAACGATACTCAGGTCAAGCTGGTCTGGTATCTCAACAACGCGCGCGGCAAACCGAGCAAAAAGAAGATCATCAGCCGGATGAAAGGCTATCACGGCGTTACGGTAGCTTCCGCATCGCTCACCGGCCTTGCCGGAAATCACCGCGACTTCGACATCCCGCTGCCGGGCTTCCTACATACAGGTTGCCCGCACCACTACCGTTTCGCGCAGGATGGCGAGACCGAGGAGGAATTCGCCAGCCGGCTGGCCGACGAGCTTGAAGCGCTCGTGGTCAAGGAAGGCCCCGACACGGTGGCGGCCTTCATTGCCGAGCCGGTGATGGGCGCTGGCGGCGTCATCGTGCCGCCGAAGACGTATTTTCCCAAGATCATGGCGATATGCGCCAAGCACGATGTGTTCGTGATCAGCGACGAGGTCATCTGCGGGTTCGGCCGGCTCGGCACCATGTTCGGCTGCGAGAAGTTCGGGTTCAAGCCGCAATCGATCTCCGTCGCCAAGGCGTTGTCATCCGCCTACTTGCCGATCGCCGCGGTGATGATTCCGGAGCTGATGTATGAGGCGCTGTTGGCCGAGAGCAAAAAGATCGGCTCGTTCGGCCATGGGTTCACTTACGGCGGTCATCCGGTTTCGGCTGCGGTCGCGGTCAAAGTGCTCGAAATTTACGTGCGCGACCGGATAATCGAAAAAGCCGCCAAGCGGGCACCGTTGTTCCAGGCGCGGCTTGCCGCGCTCAACGGGCATCCGCTGGTCGGCGAGGCGCGCGGCGTCGGCCTGATCGGCGGCGTTGAGCTGGTTGCGGACAAAGCCAGCAAGCGCCTGTTCGATCCACAGCACGGGGTCGGCGCACAAGTGGTGCGCTTCGCCGAACAGGAAGGCCTGATCGTGCGGGTCGTCGCCGGTGACGTGCTGACGATCTCGCCGCCGCTCGTGATCGGTGCGGCGCAGATCGAGGAATTGTTTAACCGGCTGACGCGCGCCCTCGATAGGACGCTCGATTGGGTGACGCGCGAACGGCTCGCGCAGACGTGATGGCCGAAAGCAAGCATTGGCAGGACATCGGCGAGTAATGCACCGAAGTTTCGCCGTCGCCGTGAATATTGCATTCACCGGCGAGGCGTTAGTGTCAGCGACATGAACTCCAAAGCGCCACGTGCAACCGAACGCACGGCGGGCCCGCGCGCCGAGCGGCCCGCGCCGGCGCGTATAAGCCGGCGCCGCCTTCTCCTTGGGGCCGCCGGGCTCGTTGGCATATCGCCGGCGGCGGCCGGCGCGTACGCGGCTGGGATTGAGCCGCGCAGCCTCGTGGTGACGCGCTACGCGCCGAACCCTCCCGCTTGGCCGGCAGACCGCAAGCTATCCATCACGGTGATCGCCGATCTGCACGCCGGCAGTCCGGACATGACGCTTACGCATGTTCGCCGCGTGGTTGAGACCGCCAATCTCTTGCGCTCCGACGTGATCGTGCTGCTGGGCGATTACACCGCGTCGTATGTGATCGCCAATACCAAAGTTCCCTACCGGGATTGGGCCGCGGAATTGGCGCAGCTTTCCGCTCCGCTGGGCACCTGGGCCATACTCGGCAACCACGATTGGTGGAACGATCTCCCCGACGTCCGCCAGGCGCTGGCAGACGCGCATATTCCGGTGCTGGAAAACAATGCGGTCATGCTCGACGGCGAAGGGCGTCGATTTTGGCTCGCCGGCCTCGGCGATCAAATTGCGTTCCGCATCGGTCGTCACCGGTTCCGCGGCGTCGACGACCTGCCGGCAACACTGGCTGAGGTCAGAACCGACGACCCGGTGCTGTTGCTGGTGCATGAGCCGGACATCTTTCCGAACGTCCCCTCGCGTGTCGCGCTGACGCTCGCCGGCCATACGCACGGCGGACAAATTCGCGTGCCGCTGATTTGGCCGGCTTTTGTTCCGTCGCAATACGGCGGGCGTTTCGCCTACGGCCACATCGTCGAGCAAGGCCGGCATTTGATTGTTTCAGGAGGGCTCGGCACCAGCGTCATCCCGGCTCGGCTCGGCGTGCCTCCGGAAATCGTGCGGATCGATCTCGGCGCTTGAGCGGTGTTGAAAAAGAGAGGGCGCCGAACCATGTCCGGCGCCCCGATCTGCTAGCGCGTTTGCCGGATCGTTCAGTAGGCAGCCGCACTCTGGCTGACGCCTGCGATGCGCGGGCTGAATAGACCGCCGTCGCCATGGGGTGGCAAGACCACGACGGGCGTGCCGACCTTGACATGGTTGTACAGGTCGATCGCATCCTCGTTGGTCATACGAATGCATCCGGAGGAAACCGCACTGCCGATGTATTCGGGCTGGTTGGTGCCGTGGATGCGATAGAGCGTGTCCTTGTTCCCGGAATAAAGATACATGCCGCGGGCGCCCATGGGATTGTGCGGGCCGCCGGTCACGTAAGCGGGCAACGGTCCGAGCCGCGCTTGCTCGCTGGGGGTCGGAATCCATGGCGGCCATTCTTGCATGCGGCCGACTTTGGCGAGGCCGCTCCAGGCTTGCGCTTCTTCGCCGACCGCAATGCCGTAGCGGATCGCCTTGCCGCCCGGCAGCACGTAATAAAGGAACTTGTTGTCGCTATCGACGAGGACGGTCCCGGGGGCCTCCTTGCGGTGATAATCGACAATGTGCCGTTGAAATGTTTCGGGAACCGCCGCCTGATTGTACGGCAGGTTGGACATCAAGTCTTTGTCCTTCTGGTTCCAACCGGCCTCGCCCGCGGGATCGAGCGTCCCGCCTGCCATGTCCTGAACGCAGCCACCAAGCGCGAGAGCGGCGACGATGAAAACAAGCGCACGCATTGTCATGAGCTACCTACTATTTCGCCGTCCCAGCCTGGAATGTCCCCGCGGATTCTGTACCGAAATCGTCACCATCATTCCAGCATCCCGCACCGTCCGGCGCCAATGTCGCGGTGAAGTGTTGCAGGAATGCCTCACCTTGGCGCGGGCTGCGGTTCTTCTTCGCGGCCTCCCGCCCATAATGGTTTGCACTCATTAACCAAGGGTTTACCAGCCGTTCTGTCATCTACCCCCGACGCGGAAACGGGAGCGATGTCACGACACGGCGCGATTTCCCGCCCATTTCCGCCCAAGTCGCGATGTATTGCCGGTCATCGCTCATGAAGGGGAACGGGTTTTGACACTATCGGACGTGACGGCCAAGGCCGTAAACTACAACGAGCAAAAGCGCGGGGCTGCTTCGGACAACGTCGCCCTGCATTTGCGCTATCGCCAGATCGGAATCTCGGCCGTCGCGGCTGCCGTACGCTATCAGGGCAGCGGCAAGAACCCGGCGTACGCGCCCGTACCGATCAAGCCGTCGATGCGTGAGGCGTCCGCCTCCTGAGAACAGCTAACGCTCAACAACGCGACACGTTCGGCGGCAATTCGATTCGATCGCCATGCCGGCGGTTGTCGCGCCGTTGCGATGGAAATCGCACGGTCGCGGCGATACGATGAATGCGAGCGGGCGGGCGGTTGGACACCATGAGCGCGGCGACCGAGTTCTCCGATGCGGAGATTGAGGCTGGGCGCCGGCTGTTCGCCGGCGAATGGAGCTTCCTTTCGGCGGCCGGCTCGCTTGCCTCACTGCCGCCGGCGCGGACGCTTGAAGTCGCATTCGCCGGCCGCTCCAATGTCGGAAAATCGAGCCTGATCAACGCGCTCACCGGCCGGCGTTCGTTGGCGCGGACGTCGAACACACCGGGCCGCACCCAGGAGCTGATTTTTTTTGGCGGCCCGCACCGGATGATGCTGGTCGATCTGCCGGGCTACGGCTATGCCGCAGCCGCCAAGAGCAAGGTCGCGGCCTGGACTCGGCTCATTCACGCTTATCTCAATGGGCGCGCGACGCTGGCGCGTGTCTATGTGCTGATCGATGCGCGCCATGGACTGAAGGCGGTCGACGAGATCATTCTCGACACGCTTGGCCAAGCCGCGGTCAGTTACGAGATCGTTCTGACGAAAAGCGATCAAGTCACCGCCGCCAAACTTGCCGAATGCCGCCGCACGACTCTGGATTCCATTCATAACCGTCCGGCGGCCTTTCCAGACATTGTCGCGACGTCGGCGCATACCGGTGACGGAATCCCGACCTTGCGTGCGGCAATCGGGCGTCTTATTCGCGAGCGGGAACACATCGCCGGCCGCGGATCCGATCCGGGCCGGCGTGTGCCGTCTTGTCGGTGACGTCCTTGTGCGTTAGCCGCTCCGCTGCGTCACGCCGATGCGCTCACGCGGTGTATTGCGCATGAAGCCGATCATGGTTCCGCTGAGCGTGCTGCCGGTCATGACGATCGCCGCTCCGGCTACCAGCAAGGCCACCAGAGTCAGCATCAGGCTATTGGTGCCGGCGATGGCGAGAATGCCAAGCACGATCACGGCTAGACCAGCCATGCCCTGAACGCCGGAGGAACCGGCGGCCACATCGGAGGCGACCTTACCGAGCATGGAGCCGCGGGTCTGGAACCGCGTTGCGATCGAACGCGACGTCAGAAGGTGCCATACCGCAGAGGAACTCACGACCAGCGCGCCGCCGAAGGCCACTGCCGCAACCGCCGTCAGCATCGACGGATGCACGCCGAGAAGGGCCAATACACCGAGCACGATGCCGGCCGCGCCGACGAGGAACAAGCCGGAAAGGCCCGCGCCGCCGGAACCGGCCGAAGCCTCCGCGCTGCTTTCGATCAGTGCGAACTCGCTCAACATGGCGCCGGCCTGGATGAGCAGCGCCGCGCCAAAAACAATCGTTGCGATCGAAAGGAGGATTTCGGCCTTCACGCCGGACAGTGCGATGATGGCGAGCACCATCGTGGCAATGCCGCCAAGTGCATCGACGAAGCCTCCATAGGCGGCAGACTCGCCGGCGACGCCAGTTTCGCTCGAATATGTCGTTGACATGGGAATACTCCCTTTTGTTGTTGTTGTTCGTCGCCCATATGTGCCGGTCGCTGAAGTCTCCGCCCCGCGACGCTTAGCGTCGGTTCCTTGCTTGCTTGTCAGCGAACGGCTTCCGTTCACGTAACGTTTGCATCGTCGTCCCGGTTCCTCGGAATTGCGCGACCTGTTTGATTTTGCAGCGGGTTTTCCGTTGCCGGGTTCCATCCTTCGCCGACGGCAACCACCCCGCTCGACCCCATGGCGGAAACGCTTTCGCCCGTGGGTTTTGCCCGCTAAAAGGCGACGTTCATTTCCGGCGAGCTTCACCGAGCGGGGCGGTCAACATGAGCATTTCCGAACACGACATTGCCCGCGTCCTTTCCGAGGCGCTGCCCTACATGCAGCGCTACGACGAGGAAACAATTGTCATCAAATATGGCGGCCACGCCATGGGCGATGAGCGTTTGGCGCGCGAATTCGCCCGCGACATCGTGCTGCTGGAGCAAACAGCGATCAATCCGATTGTGGTGCATGGCGGCGGTCCGCAAATCGAGGCCATGCTCAAGAAGCTCGGCGTGCAGTCGCAGTATGCCGCAGGGTTGCGGATTACCGACGAGAAGACGCTGGAAGTCGTCGAGATGGTGCTGGCCGGTTCGATCAACAAGCAGATGGTCGGTTACATCAACGAAGCAGGCGGTAAAGCGATCGGGTTATGCGGCAAGGACGGCAACATGGTTGTTGCGCGGAAACTCACGCGCACCGTGGTCGACCCCGGCTCACACATTGAAAAGGTCGTCGATCTGGGATTTGTCGGCGAGCCTGACAAGGTCGACGTCACCGTGCTCAATCAAATTCTCGGGCGTGAGCTGATTCCGGTGTTGGCTCCTGTCGCTGCCGCCGCCGACGGCGGCACTTTCAACGTCAATGCCGATACTTTCGCCGGCGCCGTTGCGGGAGCGCTTAAGGCCAAACGCTTGTTGCTCCTGACCGACGTTCCCGGCGTGCTCGACAAGTCCAAACAGCTGATCAAGCAACTCTCCGCCGACGATGCACGCCGCCTGATTGCTGATGGCACGATCTCCGGCGGTATGATCCCCAAGGTAGAGACCTGCATCGACGCGCTGGACCGCGGCGTGGAAGGTGTCGTCATCCTCGATGGCAAGGTGCCGCACGCGGTGTTGTTGGAGCTGTTCACCGAACTGGGCGCCGGCACGCTCATTCACAACTGATCCATTCATTTGCCGTTAACCGCGCGTGCGGCGCCGGGACAACGCGGCCTTTACCAGTGGCCGCGTAACGTCTGCGCTTTCGATCGACCTTGGTCCGGCCAATTGAGATCGGATCGGGATCAAGATTGTTCGTTGGCGCACGATCTTTTCGGAAACCGGCGGCCGCCTTTTCCGGATCATGCTCCAGGGAAGAGGCGCACTTGGATTTTTCGGCGGGCATCGCGTACTTCCTGAGCCGGCTGAACCTGGCGTTTCTGGCGCCGGGATCGCACATTTCGCTGTTCTCGCTGGCAAGCGCGCTGGCGATCGCGCTTCTCGTGCTTGCGTTTAGGCGTCACCAGCGTGGACGCCGCATCCGGCTTCGCGTTTTGCTGCGCGGCTTGTTTCCACGACGCATCGTCGCCAGCCCTTCGAGTCGCGCCGACGTCGGATATTTTTATTTCAATCTGTTCGTATTCGGGATCGTCTTCGGCTGGGCGCTGCTTTCCTATGCGACCCTGAGCCAGAGCTTGGTCGGCATGTTGACCGCGACGTTTGGCCCGATGCCACCGGCGCCGCTGCCCGGATTTGTCGCTCGCGGCATCATCACGGTGATGGCGTTTCTTGCCTATGAACTTGGGTATTGGCTCAACCACTATCTGTCGCACCGGATTCCGTTTCTGTGGGAATTTCACAAGGTCCACCACTCGGCGACGGTGCTGACGCCGCTGACGAACTTTCGCGTGCACCCGGTCTACATGTGCATTTTTCTGAACATCCTGGCCGTTTCGATCGGGCTTGCCACCGGCATCGGCCGTTACCTGCTCGGCCGGCCGGCGTTGCCATACGGACTGTCCGATACCAATCTCATTCTCGTCCTCTTCATCTACGTCTACGTTCATTTGCAGCATTCGGAATTATGGATCGCGTTCACCGGATGGCTCGGCCGCTTGTTCATGAGCCCGGCGCATCATCAGATTCATCATTCGCGCAATCCGGCGCATTTCAACAAGAACATGGGAAGCTGCCTGGCGTTGTGGGATTGGATGTTCGGTACGCTTTACATCCCCTCGCAGGAGCCGGAAAAACTTGAATTCGGCGTCGAGCCGGATCGTGAGCAGGCGCACACCATAAGGGGTGAGCTGATTGCTCCCTTCATTCGCGGTGCGGCGATATTGAAGGAATCGTTCGAGCGGCGCGCTCGGCCGGTTCCGCTTCCCGCTTCCGAACACGAGCGGGCTTAAGCTCGACGGGTTGTGTGATGCCCGGGACCCGCGTATGCCTCAGGCTGCAACAGTGCCGGGCTTACGTTGAAATTCAGCTTCGTCGTTTCCTCCGCACCCGGCATCGCCGCGGCGATCGCGCTCGCCATTTCCGACGTGCTCGCCAAAATCATAATCGAGGCGCATTGCGGCGTGCTTACCATGCTGTCGTTCCGCAGCGTGATAGGTTTCGTCTTCTTGACCGTGTGGCTGCGGCTTGGACCGCGGGCGCCGACCAATGCGCGTATTCGTTGGGTGTCGCTGGGCGTCGGCGTGGTCTTCGCCGCACTGACTTTCTGCCTTTTCAAGGCGATCGAGGCCAATGACGTAGCGACGGCGATCCTGACCTATTTCGTCTACCCGCTGCTGACCGGGCTTGTCGCTTCGGCGAGCGGCCTCGAGCGTTTGAGCTGGCGCGGCGTCGTCTGCGCTCTGATTGCGTTCCTCGGCCTTGCGGTCATGATCGGCGCGCATCCGGCCGGCCTGGCCCTGGCCGGTATCGCATATGCGCTCGGCGCAGCGGGCTGCCGTACTGCGGTGCTGATCGCCAGCCGCGCGTTCCTCGCCGATGCCGACGCGCGGCTCACCACTTGGTATTCGGTTATCGCGCAGCTTGTGATCTTCGTTGCGGTTTCGGCGGCGACGCGGACATGGAATCCGCCGCAAACCGCCGGTGGTTGGGTGGCTCTGGTGGCGATGAGCCTCGCGACGACGGCCGCTATCCTCCTCATGTTCGTATCGACAATCCGCATTGGCCCGTTTCGCACCGCACTAATCATGAATCTTGAGCCTTTTACGGCGATGGTGCTCAGCGCGCTGATGCTTGGCGAGAGCGTCACCCTCCTGGAGGCAGCCGGCAGCGCCGTCATGTTGGCCGCGTTGCTGGCGTTTCAGCTCTGGAAATGAACGTATCCGGGCTCGGGTCCGGCGTGGCTGCGACTACTAGCCATGCATATTTCATCGACCGCGTCACAAACTCGGCTAACTTGACTCCGATGCTTTGGTTCTTCGTAACATTCCTGTCCGTGGCATTTCGATGAGGATCGGCTATGCGCGGTTTCCAAGCTTCCTCGTTCGATCCGCAGACTCTGATCATCCTGGAGACCGTCTTTGACGAGGCGTGGCTTACGCTCAAGGCGGAAGGTAACCAGACGGTGCGCCCGGACGAGTTGGCGCGCTCGCTGCTCCGCCTCGCGATGGAGGGTGAACGCGACCCGGCGCGCCTGCACGATGGCGCCCTTAAAGGCCTCGTTCCGGCGGCCGGTTGGCGCGCCGGAGGCTAAGCATTGCGGCTTCGTCTCCGGTCGCCGGGCGATGGTCAGGAATGCGAAATCAGGAGCGCGATGCCGGCAATCACCGCCGCGGCAAGCGTGCCGATGAGCGCCCCCTGCAGCAAAGCGACCGCTTTACGCAATTTCCTTCGCGTCATTGCTCCCGGCGCGTCACTTGCTAAAACTGATTCGGGCGAAACGGCATAGGCTCTTCGCCGGCAAGTGTGGCAACAACGAGTCGCCCGAATGCTTTCTCATTCTGCCCGTGGTTTTGACGCGGTCGACGCTTGGGTTTTCGATCTCGACAACACGCTTTATCCGCATCATCTCAATTTGTGGGAACAGGTTGATGTCCGCATCCGGGACTACATCGCAAGCTTTCTCAGCGTCACCCATGAGGAGGCCTTCCGGCTGCAAAAGGATTACTACCGGCGTTACGGCACCAGCCTGCGCGGATTGATGGAGGAGCACGGCCTCGATCCCGACGAATTCCTGGAAATCGTGCATCAGATCGATTACTCGCCACTCACGCCGGATCCGGCGCTTGGCGCGGCGATTGCCGCGCTGCCCGGCCGCAAGCTCATCCTCACCAACGGCACGCGCCGGCACGCCGAAACGGTGATGCGCAGGCTTGAGATCGAGGAACCTTTCGAAGATGTGTTCGATATCGCCGCAGCCGAACTTGAGCCGAAGCCGCGGCCGCAGGTGTATGACCGTTTCCTCGCCCGCCATAAGATCGACCCGGCGAAGGCCGCGATTTTTGAGGATCTGGCGCGCAACCTCGAAGTGCCGCATGCGCTTGGCATGACAACCGTCTTGATCGTGCCAACCGGCACTCGCGAGGTCTTTCGGGAGGAATGGGAGCTTGCCGGACGCGACGCGCCGCATGTCGACCACGTCACCGACGATCTGGCCGGTTTTTTACGGGGCATCGCCGGTGCGCGAGCAATCGCTCAGAGGTAGCCGGCCAATCCTCCAATATGCCACGCCAACGGAATAAGCAGCACAAGAGCGAGGCCGGAGCCTTTGCGATAAACCGCCTGTGTCCGGTTTTCACCGTGGAGCAGGCTGAGAGTGCCGTAAATGATCGCGTAAACCAATACCCAGAAGGCGAGAGTGTAGTCCGACAGCCAATAAAACACGCCGCCGCCGAGCCCGATAGCCATCGTGATCATTGCTTCCCCTTGCGGTCGCCGTAGCCAACAATGTGCTTAGGCAAAAAAGGTTCCGACTTTCGCCGGGCCGTCGGCCATCCGCTTGACATCGGCATGGCACGCTCCGACAAACCGCGACAGCAAGGGGACCTTTTTATGTCGGCTGCAGAACTCGTTACCCGCGACAAATCTCTCGCCGAGAGCATCGATGCCGCCTTCGAACGGCGCGAAGAGGTTGGACCGGCGACCAAAGGCCCGGTGCGTGACGCCGTCGAAGCCGCGCTCGATCTGCTCGATCGCGGCGCGGCCCGCGTCGCGGAAAAGGCCGCGGACGGGACCTGGCGGGTCAATCAGTGGCTCAAAAAGGCAGTGCTGCTGTCGTTCCGCCTAAACGATATGAGCGTCATTTCCGGCGGCCCCGGTCGCGCCGGATGGTGGGACAAGGTCCCATCAAAATTCGACGGCTGGGACGACACGCAGTTTCGCGCCGCAGGCTTTCGCGCAGTGCCCGGCTGCGTCGTGCGCCGGTCCGCCTACATTGCGCCGGGCGTGGTACTGATGCCGTCCTTCGTCAATCTCGGCGCCTATGTCGATCGCGGCACCATGGTCGATACCTGGGCGACGGTCGGCTCGTGTGCGCAGATCGGAAAGAACTGTCACATTTCCGGCGGCGCCGGCATCGGCGGGGTGCTGGAGCCCCTGCAGGCGGGACCGGTCATCGTCGAAGACAATTGCTTCATCGGCGCACGTTCGGAAGTCGCCGAAGGCGTGATCGTGCGCGAAGGTGCGGTGTTGTCGATGGGTGTATTCATCGGTGCGTCGACTAAGATCGTCGACCGCGACAGCGGCGAAGTTGTTCAAGGCGAGGTGCCGCCCTATGCGGTGGTCGTCCCGGGCAGCCTGCCGGGCAAGCCGCTCGCCGGCGGCAAGCCTGGTCCGAATCTGGCTTGCGCCGTCATCGTCAAGCGGGTCGACGAAAAGACTCGTGCCAAGACCAGCATCAACGAATTGTTGCGGGATTGAGTCATCGCGTTGCGCCGATGGATTGGGCCTACCTTCTCAATGAATTTCACGGCCGCATCGGCCGCCGGACATTCTGGATCGCCATGGGCGCGGTCTACATTCTCAATGTGCTGGCCTGCCTGCTGGCCGGTCAGATTCAAGGCGACCGGTTGAGCGCGATCGTCGATCTTGCCTTCACCTATCCGGAGTTCGCGATAACGCTTAAACGCGCGCATGACCGCATGCTTCCGGTGTGGCTGCTGATCGTTTTTTTTACGGCCAATGCGGTATTCGATTTTCTCGACGTGTTGGGTTTGCCGATCGCGGTCGACGATTCGAGCAACGTGCTTGCGCTCGCCACCATGATCCCATTTGCGGTTTTCGGGGTCGCGCTGCTGGTCGAACTTGGCTTTCGCCGCGGCACCGTCGGTCCGAATAAATACGGCCCCGATCCGTTGGCGAGGACGTAAACGACGATGACCGCCGATCCCGTCGCCATCGCCCGCGATCTGATCCGCTGCCGCTCGATCACACCGGCGGAAGGCGGCGCGCTCGCCTACTTGCAGGACGTTTTTGCGAAGGCGGGTTTTAGCGTGCAGCGCGCGAGTTTTGCCGAGCCCGGCACTGCGCCGGTCGACAATCTTTACGCCCGCATCGGCGAGCGGAAGCCCAATCTCGTCTTCGCCGGCCACACCGACGTGGTGCCGCCCGGCGACGAAGCGGCCTGGCATCATGCGCCGTTCGCCGGTGAGGTTGCCGGCGGCAGGCTCTACGGCCGCGGCGCGGTCGACATGAAGGGCGGTATCGCCTGCTTCGCCGCCGCCGCGCTCGATTATCTCGCCGCCAATGGCGGTCATCCGAACAATGGTTCGCTCTCGCTCCTTATCACCGGCGACGAGGAAGGCGTCGCCGTCAACGGCACCATCAAGCTTCTGCAATGGGCGGCGGAGCGCGGGGAGGTTTTCGATCATTGTATTCTCGGCGAGCCGAGCAACGTCGAGGTCGTCGGCGATACCATCAAGGCCGGCCGTCGCGGCTCGCTCAACGGCACGCTTGTGGTGCTGGGCCGGCAGGGTCACGTCGCCTATCCCGAGCGCGCCGATAATCCGATTGCCGGCCTCATCGCGCTGATCGCCGCGCTACAGGCGCCGCTCGACCAGGGCAGCGAGCACTTCGATCCCTCGCGCCTTGAATTCACGTCGGTCGATGTCGGCAACGAGACCGTCAACCTCATCCCCGGCGAGGCGCGCGCACGTTTCAACATCCGCTACAACGACCGCCACACCCCGGCCGCGCTGAAGGCGCTGGTCGAGCAGCGAGCGCGGGACGCCGCCGCCGGCCGCGTGCAGCATCGCATCGATTGGCAGAAGTCGAACGCCGGGGTGTTCGCGACCAAGCCGGGCGCCTTCACCGAGCTTGCGGTTGCCGCCATCGCCGACGTCACGGGCAGAAAGCCGAAGCTCTCGACTTCCGGCGGCACCTCGGATGCGCGCTTTATCAAGGATTATTGCCCGGTGCTGGAATTCGGCCTGGTCGGGCAGACCATGCATCAGGTCGACGAATGCGTTCCGGTTGCCGATCTCGTCACGCTGACGGCGATCTATCGGCGCATCATCGAGAAGTATTTCGGTTAAGTGCTCCGCACCCTGAGGTAGATGCCGGGCCCATCCTTCGAGGCTCGCTTCGCTCGCACCTGAAGATGACGGCTTGCCGTCAATACTCCACCCGCACGAGATAAAGCCCGTGTGGCGGCGCGACCTGGCCGCAACGGGTGCGGTCGCGCGCTTCGAGCGCGGCAACGAGGTCGTCGCCGCTCCACTTTCCCTCGCCGACATGGACCAGCGAGCCGACCATGGAGCGCACCTGATTGTGCAGAAATGAGCGCGCCTCGACGATGAAACCCAATTGGTCGCCATCATGCATCACATCGAGCCGGTCGAGTGTCTTCACCGGCGATTTTGCCTGACATTCGGTCGAGCGGAAGGTCGTGAAATCATGCTTGCCGATCAGCTTTCGCGCTGCATCGTGCATCGCCCCGGCTTCGAGTGGGCGTGGCACCCGCCAGACCCGGTTTTGATCGAGTGTCAGGTCGGCACGCCGATTGATGATCCGATAGAGATAGCGCCGCTTGATCGCCGAAAAGCGGGCGTCGAAATCGGCCGCGACGATTTCGGCGGTTAGCACGGCGACGGGCTGCGGGCGCAAGTGAAAATTGATGGCGTCGCGCACCTTGTTGACGTCCCAGTCTTTGGCAAGGTCGATGTGCGCGACCTGTCCGAGCGCATGCACGCCCGCGTCGGTGCGCCCGGCGCCGTGCACCGCGACGCGCTCACCCGCGAAGGCGGCGATGGCGTCGGCGAGGGCGCCCTGGACCGAGGACCCGTTATCCTGCACCTGCCAGCCGACGAACGGCGTACCGTCATATTCGATGATAAGCTTGTAGCGGGGCATCACTGCAACATGACGCCGCGCGCGATCGGGGTGCCGCGCAGGAATTCGGCCGCCGGCATGGGCGCGCGGCCGGCGCGTTGCAATTCGACCAGCCGCACCGCGCCGTCGCCGCAAGCGATCGTCAGCTTGTCGTCGAGCACTTGGCCGGGCGTGCCGCCGCCGTCGCCTATGGTGGTGCGTAGCACCTTCACCCGTCCGGCGCCGGAAAACTCGAACCACGCGCCCGGAAACGGCGACAGCCCCCGGCAATGGTCATGGACTTGCTGCCGCGGCCGGTTCCAGTCGATGCGGGTCTCGTTCTTCTCGATCTTGCGCGCGTAGGTGACGCCCGACTGTGGCTGGGGCGTGAGGTGCAGCGAGCCGCGTTCCAGCGCGCCCAGCGCGACGACCATCAGCCCGGCGCCAAGCCGGGCGAGCGTATCGTGTAGGTCGCCCGCTGTCGCATCCGGGCCGACCGGTAGGCGTTCGGTCATGGCAATCGGGCCGGTATCGAGGCCTTCCGCCATCTGCATGACCATGACCCCGGTTTCGCGATCGCCAGCCATGATGGCGCGCTGGATCGGTGCGGCGCCGCGCCAGCGCGGCAACAGCGAAGCGTGCAGGTTGAAGCAGCCGAGCGGAAAAGCGTTCAGCACCGCGCCCGGCAGGATCAATCCGTAGGCGACGACCACGGCGGCATCGGCGCCGTGTGCGCGCACCGCCTCGATGGCATGAGGTTCTTTCAGCGATGTCGGAGTGAAAACCGGAATCTTGAACCGTGCGGCCTCGCGCGCGATCGGGCTGTCGCTCAGCGCCATGCCGCGGCCGGCCGGTTGCGGTGCGCGGGTATAGACAGCGACAACCTGATGTCCGGAACCGACGATTTCAAGCAGTGTCGGCACGGCAAAGTCCGGCGTGCCCATAAAGACCAGGCGCAGCGCCACTCACGCCTCCACTTTTTTCGCCGCCGTCTTTGCCGCTTTTGTGAATTTCTTGATGACGCGGTCGCGCTTGAGCTTGGAAATGTGGTCGATGAACAGCACGCCGTTGATGTGGTCGATCTCGTGCTGGATGCAGGTCGCAAACAAGCCTTCGGCCGCAATCTCGCGGCTCTTGCCGTCGAGGTCGAGGTATTTGATTTTCACCTCGGCCGGCCGCTCGACCTCCTCGTAATACTCCGGAATCGACAGACAGCCTTCCTCGTGCGTCGATTTCTCGTCCGACGCCCAAGTGACTTCCGGATTGATGAAGACTTGCCGCTTCTGGGTATCGTCTTTCTTCGACAGATCCATCACCACGACACGTTTGTCGACGCCGACCTGGATGCCGGCAAGCCCGATGCCGGGCGCGGCATACATGGTCTCGAACATGTCGTCGATCAAAGCCCGAATGCCGGCATCGATCTTCTTCACCGGCTCCGAGACAAGCCGCAGCCTTTTGTCCGGCAGTTTGATGATCTCGCGTATGGCCATGCGCGGCGATGTAAGCGGTGCATAAAGCGCGGTCAATCAGCCTGCCCGGTTGCGTCGGTCCGGTAAATCGGGTTATTGATGTTCACTTTTCGTTCTATAAGCCCGGTTAGCCTGGCCGGCGAATCGCGTACAAGCGACCATGACTGAAAGCTCGCCAATGGTTGCCCTTTTGGCCGTCCTCGTGGCCGGCGCTGCGCTGGCCGCACTGGCCGTCATGCTGTGGCGCACGCGCAAGCCGGCCAGCGGCGAGGACGGCCTCCTTACCGAGTTGCGACGCAGCCAGGGCGAGGCGGCCACCCGTCTCGAGGCGATGATCGGCTTGCTCGCCAAAAACCAATCCCAGCTTGCGCACACCGTCAACGAACGTCTCGATTCGGTCTCGCATCGGCTCGGCGATTCGCTCGAGCAGACCCGGCAGAAGACGGCCGAGAACATGCAAAAGCTGCACGAACGGCTCGCGGTTATCGACAGCGCGCAAAAGAACATCACCGCGCTTGCCACCCAGGTGACCTGGCTGCAGGGCGTCCTCGCCAACAAGCAGGAGCGCGGCGCTTTCGGTCAGGGCCGCATGGAATTGATCGTGAGCGACGGCCTGCCGAAGGGCTGTTACGAATTCCAGTACACGCTGTCGAACAAAACGCGGCCGGATTGCGCGCTCTTTCTGCCCGGCCAGCGGCCGCTGGTTGTCGATGCGAAGTTTCCGCTGGAGGGGGTTACCGCTTTTAAGGACGCCAAGAGCGACGACGAGCGGCGGCAGGCCGCCGCGCGCGTTCGCCAGGACGTAACCAGGCACGTCAGCGACATCGCGCAGAAATATCTCATTCCCGGCGAGACGCAGGACATCGCGCTGATGTTCGTGCCTTCGGAATCGCTCTATGCCGACTTGCACGACGGATTCGACGATCTCGTGCAGAAGGCGTTCCGCGCCAAGG
This sequence comes from Hyphomicrobiales bacterium, assembly GCA_019075925.1. GTDB lineage: Bacteria > Pseudomonadota > Alphaproteobacteria > Rhizobiales > Xanthobacteraceae > BOG-931. The sequence continues at coordinate 27,871 of JAGXAC010000017.1, forward strand.
TGGTGATTGTATCGCCGTCGCTGCTGATGGTCGCCGTTCATTTGATCCAGCAGATGCGCAAAGAAGAACGCATGCGCGAGGCCGCCGGTCAAATCCAGGCCGAGGTCGGCCGCCTGATCGACGATGTCGTGCGCATGCACGAGCGCGTCCTGAAATTGCAACAGCACTACACTCAGGTCGGTGAGGACGTCCGCCAGATCGTGATCTCGGCCGAAAAGGTGGAGAAGCGCGGCGCCCGAATCACCGATGTCGAGTTTATCGACGACGGCCCGCAGCCCGAGGTCGCTGCCGCCCCGCTGCTGCGCAAGCTGGAAGCGGGCGAATGACTTGATTGGCCTCTCCGGCCGGGGGAGGGTGCCCGTCGCATGACTGGGATAGCCGACAAAGCCCCGCGCGCCTCTTTCACCCAGACGCTCGCCGTTTATTTGCAACGGCGCGTGCTGGTGGTGATGTTTCTCGGTTTTTCCTCCGGTTTGCCGCTGGCGCTGTCGGGCTCGACGCTCTTGGTGTGGATGCGCGAGGCCGGCGTCAATCTGGGCACCATCGGTCTGTTTGCCCTGGTCGGGACGCCTTACACCGTCAAGTTCCTGTGGGCGCCGCTGATCGACGCGCTCGACGTTCCGGTTTTCTCGCGCTTGCTCGGTCGCAGGCGCGGCTGGCTGCTGCTGGCGCAACTTCTGCTGATCGCGGCGATCGTCTTTCTCGGCGCCTGCGATCCGTCGGTCTCGCCGCTTCTGGTTGCCACAGGCGCGCTGCTCGTCGCCACCGCCTCGGCGACACAGGACATCGTCGTCGACGCGTTTCGCGTCGAAAGCCTGGATGAGAGCGAGCAGGCGGCCGGTATGGCATCATACGTTGCCGCCTACCGTGTCGGCATGCTGGCTTCGACCGCCGGCGCGCTGTTTCTGGTCAGCGGCCTGCAAGGTCTCGGTCTGCCGTATCACCGTGCCTGGACCGTCGGCTACGCCTTGATGGCGGCGCTGGTGCTGATCGGCGTCGGCACCACGTTGTTCGCTGCCGAGCCGCAGAAGTCGCGTGCCGCGAATGCGGCGCATGCCGGCGAGAACACGCTGCAGCGGGTCGTTGATGCTGCGATCGGCGCGTTCTCCGAATTTTTGTCGCGCGATCTTGCCTTCGCCGCGCTCGCTTTTGTCGTCCTGTTCAAGTTCACCGACGCATTGTCGGGCGCGATGACGGCGCCGTTCGTGATCGATCTCGGCTTTTCGCGCAACGAATATGCCGCGATCATCAAGGGGGCCGGGCTTGCGGCAACGCTGATCGGCGGATTTGCCGGCGGTTTTGTCGCCCGCGGATTTTCGTTGCCGACAAGCCTTTGGCTCGGCGGCCTGCTGCAGGCGCTATCGAATCTTGCGTTTTCCTGGCAGGCGGTGCTCGGGCACGATGCCGCGTGGCTTACCTTCGCCATCGTTGCCGAGAACTTCACCAGCGCGATCGGCACCGTCATTTTTGTCGCCTACCTTTCGGCTCTGTGTCGCAATCCGCTGCACACTGCGACACAATATGCGCTGCTCACGGCGCTCGCGGCGGTCGGGCGCACGTATTTGTCGTCGGGCGCAGGCTTTCTTGCCGCCGGTACCGGCTGGGTTTGGTTTTTCGCGATTTGTGCGCTGGCCGGGCTGCCGTCGCTCGGCCTGCTGGCATGGCTGCAATGGCGCCGCCATTTCGACGGACTGACGCCGGGCCAGAAATAGCTCTCTGTGCGACATCCGCGCCCTCGGCTTTTACGCTTTCCGCTCAACGAGATATCGCGCATCCCGCGCCTGGCGCAAAAGGCTCGTAAAAAAGTCCTTTTGTAAGGATCGGATGGCTATAGTCGACGTTGCGTCCTGTAGCGTCCCTCAAGCTCGGTTTCTTTGCGTTTCCACCATGGACCTGATTCTGGTCAAAATCTTCGCGACGGCTCTTGCACTGAGCGAAGTGCTGACCCAGCCGCAGGCGGTAAAGACCCATTTCGACGCCGCGCAGGATCAGGCCGAAGTCGTGCAGATTTTGCGCAACGGCTGCGCGCATATGCGCCAGGCCTTCGACATCGAGTCGATCAATCTCGATAGCCTGATCGCCACCGCGCTCGACGACCCGAAGGCGGTTGGCGCCGACATCAAGGTCTTTCACGGCATCAATTTTGCCGATCTGAACATCGCGTATCACCGGTTCTGCAAGAACGAAACCGTCGATAAGCCGGCGGTTGACCTCGGGCAGGTGATCGAATTCTTCAACAATGCGGCAGCCGATCTGCCCGATCAGACACGCCTGAAAGGCCGGAAACTGCCAAGCATGAGCGTGGTACTCGACGGCTCGGGAGCAAAATTTGCCGACATGTTCGAGCCCGGCAACCGCCGGGTCTGGGTGCCGCTCGCCGATATTCCCGACTACGTACAAAAGGCGTTCGTCGCCGCCGAAGACCGCAGGTTCTTTCAACATCACGGCGTCGACGAACGCGGCATCATCCGCGCTTTCATCGGCAACCTCGCCGAACCCGGCCGGCCGCAAGGCGGCTCCACCATCACGCAGCAAGTGGTGAAAAATCTGCTGGTCGGCGAGGACGTGACTTACGAACGCAAGATCCGCGAAATGATCGTGGCATCGCGGCTCGAAAGCACGTTGAGCAAGCAGGAGATTCTCGAACTCTATCTCAACTCGGCCTATCTCGGCCGCGGCTCGTGGGGCGTGGAGATGGCCGCCCGCAGCTACTTCGGCAAATCGGCGAAGGACCTGACGATCGCCGAAGGCGCCATGCTTGCCGGGCTGCTCAAGGGACCGAGCTATTTCAATCCCGACCGCCATCCCGATCGCGCCAAGCAGAGACTCGCTTACGTGCTCGGCCGCATGCAGGAGGACGGCGTCATCAGCGAGGCGCAGAAGAACGCCGCGCTTGCCGCGCCGCCGAGGCTCGTCGCCTTCGAACGGCCGCATCGTGACTCCGGCTTTTATTTTACCGATTATCTGGCCCGCGAAGCCAAGGCGGACGGCATCGATAGCCTGACCGCCGCGCCTTATACGGTGCACTCCACCATCAACGCGGGCCTGCAGCGCGAAACCGAGGCGGCGTTGCAAGAAGGCTTGGCGCGTTACGAGATCGGCGCGGGCCGCATGGTCTTTCGCGGCGCCGAGGCGAATATCGCCGACGCGGTGCAGAAGATCGCAACCGGCAAACCCTCCAATGCTGCGTCGGCCGCAGCGGCCAATCCATCGGCGGCCATGCCGGCCTGGCAGCAGGCGCTGATGGCGACACATCTGCCGCTCTACGACGTGCATTGGCAAACGGCCGTGGTTCTGGACAAGGGCGGCAAGCGCGGCGATGGCATGGTCCACGTCGGCCTCGCCGACGGACGAATCCTGCCGCTCAACGCATGGACCGCGCAGAACAGGCGCAATCTCTCCATGTATGACGTGATTTACGTGCGTGTGGTGGAGGGCAGGGGCGACGGCAGAGCGGCGGCGAAAGGCCGAGCCGCCCCGGTCGGTGCGGCGTCGGCCCAGTTGCGCGTGCGCCCGACGGTGCAGGGCGCTGCACTGGTTCTTGAGAACAAGACCGGGCGCATCCTTGCCATGGCTGGTGGTTTTTCCTATCCGCTCAGTCAGCTCAACCGGGTTTCGCAAACACAGCGTCAGCCGGGCTCGGCAATCAAGCCGCTGACCTATCTGACGGCGCTGCAATCCGGTTTGCAGCCGAATACCTTGGTGCTCGACGAACCGATCACATTGCCGCCGATCGGCAAAAGCGTCAGTGACAGCCGCAGTATTGTCGGCCCCGACATCGGCTTGGTGCGTGAGCAGGACTATTGGACGCCGCGCAATGACGGCAATTACGCCGGCGGCGTATTCACGCTGCGGCGCGGCCTGGAAAATTCGGTCAACATCGTCACCGCGCGCCTTCTAGACGGCGGCATCGACGCCGACCCGGCGAAAAGTCTCGACAGCGTCTGTGCCACCGCAGTCGCGGCAAAAATCTATAAGGATTGTGTCCGCTATTATCCATTCGTGCTCGGCGCGCAGCCGGTGCGGATGATCGACCTTGCCGCTTTTTATGCGGCGGTCGCCAATGAAGGCGCGCTGCCGCACCCGCACGCGGTCGAGTCGATCGAGAGCAACGGCCACACGGTCTATCAGTATCCCGACACGCCGCTGCCGTTCATCGGCGCGGCGGACCGCGCCTCGTTCTATCAACTCAAGACCATCTTGCAGGGCGTGGTGGCGCGCGGCACCGCGCGCGCGATCGGCGCGTTGTCGCCTTACGTCGCCGGCAAAACCGGCACCACTGAGGATTCAGTCGACGGCTGGTTCGTCGGCTTTACCAACGACATCACCGTGGCGGTCTGGGTCGGGTATGACAACGGCGACGGCAAGCGGCGTTCGCTCGGTCCAAGCGCGACCGGGGCGCGGGTCGCATTGCCGATCTTCGAACCGATCATGCGCGCGATCTGGAGCGAGGGTATTGCGCCGAAAGCTCTGCTCAGCGGTCCCTCGAGAGAGGCGCAACGCAACCTGATCGATCTTCCGATCGACTATATGACCGGCGACCGCGTCGCGGCCGGCGGCTTCATGGAGCATTTCCGCCGTTCCGCCGGCGGCCAGTTTGCCGATACGCAGTACCGGCTTCTATCCCAGGAAGACGCTTCCGCCTGGGGCGGCGGCACTGAAGGTTATTGGCCCGGACAGGGCGACGACGATCGATATGTCACCGGTCGCTCGTATTATCCTGCGCAAGGCTGGCAGCCGCCCCCGCCGCAGCCGAACCCGCTCGAGCCGCTGCGTCAGCTATTCTCGCCGTTATTCGGGAATTCCGGCGATCCGACTGTTCACGCGCGGCGCGATCCGGACTATTTCTGGGGCGGCCGCGCCAACTAAACCAGCGACCCAAAGAGAACGACATGTGGCTTCGGCACGCGATAGCGGTTGTCGGCCTGCTTGGATCGTTGTCCGTGGCTTGTGCGGACGACTTTCACATCGTGAACGCGACTTCGCCGAAGGATTGGGATCCGGGGCAGCTTAAGCCCGGTATGATCGTGTTCAGCGATGCGAAGAACGGCGCGGCGGCCGATGCCGATAGTCTGGTGGCGTTTGCCGATTGGGCCCGCGCACACCCGGCGCAGAAGAAATTTCTGGCGCTGTTTCCCGACTATGCCGAGCCGACTGTGACCAAGATGGCGGCCGGCAGCGCCGCCCCGGCGCCGGCCGTGGAAAAGCTCACCATGTACGTGGCGCAGGCCCGCTTTCTTCTCGACCGGGCGCCGGGCGCGCTCGACTTGGCGCACTATGTGAGCCTGCCGTTTCTCGAGAAAGTCGATCCGGCCATTCATCACAAAGAGATCGCGGCCGCCGACGTCAATCCGTTGACCGACGTTCAGGGTATCGGTAATCGGAATCCGCAGCGAAAATGGTGCACCGGCCGGGCTGCATTGGTTTGCACGCAGTCCAGCTATCGGCTCGAGGGGAAAATTCCGATCGGTATCATGCTGGTGAACAAGCTCCGCGATAGCGCCAGGAAGGCTTCCGACCATATCGATTTCGAGAGTGAGTTTTCGCTGCTTGCCCCGGCCGATCTCGATCAGGCCGGCTTGAAAGAATTGACCGGACTCGACGCGCCGGTCGCCGGGGCGCTCGCGCAAAACATTTTCTACGTCAATCAGATCATGAAGTTCGGCAAGTTCTTTGCCGTATTCCAGGCTGATCCGGCCGATGCCGCGAAAACCGTCGTCACCGCATACATGGCGCTGGCGATCGAGGAGAGCGTTCTCGACAAAAAAAAGGAATATGAAAAAGTGCCGGTGCTGCGCAACCTGGTGCCTGAACAGGTGCTGATGGGCAAGTCGTCGTTCAATTCGGGCAACTCTATCAGCGCCGGTCTGCCCAAATACGCGCGTAACGAAATTGCCACTGTCGCCGGACTTCTGGCGCGCGGCTCCAGCCAATAGCCGGACGAAGCAGTTGGATTACAATCGCCGCATGTCCGGAAGTTGGGAGTTTTGGATCGACCGTGGCGGCACCTTTACCGATGTGATCGGCCGGCGCCCGGACGGCAAGCTCGTTACCCACAAATTACTGTCGGAGAATCCCGGCGTCTACGCGGATGCAGCGGTGGCCGGAATTCGTCACCTGCTGGGGCTTGCCGCGGACGAGCGCATCCCGCCGGCGCGCATCGGCGCAGTAAAGATGGGCACAACGGTCGCCACCAACGCGCTGCTCGAACGCAAGGGCGAGCGGACGCTGCTGGTCATTACCAAGGG
>JAGXAC010000170.1 GCA_019075925.1 Hyphomicrobiales bacterium
TGCTCGCCGCCGGATAACGCGCCAGCCTGCTGGCGGCGGCGCTGCGCCAGAATGGGAAAATACCCATACATCCGCTCCATGCGTTGGTCCGAACGCCCGCGGGTGTAGCCGCCAAGCCGAAGGTTCTCCTCGACGGTCAAGCCGATGAAGGTTCCACGTCCTTCCGGAACGTGGGCGACACCGAGGCCCGCGATATCTTCCGTTGAGCGCCGATCTAATCGCTCGCCGGCAAAGAAAATTTCGCCTTCGCTGCGCACCATGCCGCAAATCGCGCGCAATGTTGTCGTCTTGCCCGCCCCGTTGGCCCCGAGCAAAACCGTCATGCCGCCTTCTTCGACCGCAACGTCGATCCCGTGCACGACCTCTGACTGCCCGTAAAAAGCTTTTACCGAGTGCAATTGTAAAATCGCCGCCATCAATGTTGCGTCCCTAGATAAGCTTCGGTAACCGCCGGGTTGCTGCGGACTTCGTCCGGCGACCCGTCAGCGATGACGCGGCCGAAATTGAGAACGACGACTTGATCGGAAAGACTCATCACCAATCCCATATGGTGCTCGACCAACAATACAGTGATGCCGAACTCGTCGCGGATCGACCGGACGAGCGCACCCAGTTCCGCGACTTCCGCGTGGTTAAGTCCGCCGGCTGGTTCGTCGAGCAAAAGAAGCGACGGTTGAGCGGCCAGCGCGCGTGCAAGTTCGACGCGTTTGCGCGATCCCAACGAGAGATTCGCCGCTGGCCGCCCCGCCATTTGGTCCAGGCCGACGAACTTCAGCATCCTGTTGGCGATCTGCTCGAACTCACGCTCCTCGCGCCGCATGTATGGCAGCGACAGCGCGTCGGTCAGAGGAGTATTGGCGCCGCGCGCATGCGCGCCGACCTTGACGTTGTCGAGTACCGACATCGATGCAAATAACGTCGGAGCCTGGAACGTGCGCCCGATGCCAAGGGCGGCGATATCCGACGGCGAGCAGCGATTGAGTGATCGGCCGTTCAAGCGGATGTCGCCGCGTATCGGCCGGTAGAGGCGGCTGAGGCAATTGAATAGCGTGGTCTTACCGGCGCCGTTGGGGCCGATGAGTCCGGCAATTCGTCCTTGGCTTATTGAAAAGGTCACCGCGTCCAGCGCAACGATCCCACCGAAACGCATGGTCACGTCGGCGATTTCCAACAATGGGTTGGCTGTATTAGGCTCGCCGCCCATCGCCGCCACGGACCTGTCGGTCATGCGGATTTATCCGCCATCGGACTAATCCTCCACGACCCCGTCGTTTTTATGGTGTGCTGGTCGTTGCGCCAGTTTCGGGCTCGAGACGGGCTGCGCAAAAAGCCCCACGGGATCAGGGGGCGGGAAAACGTGACATGCCGCCCGCTCGCACGTCAACGACGGCTGCTGCTATATTTTGCTTGATTTTGCCGCACTAACTGTCTTGCCGGCAACGATCAATGCGACATCAAAACCGGTACGGTCATCGAGCGCAGGATAGACCGGGTCACGCCACCGAGGACGAATTCGCGCAAGCGCGAATGGCCATAGCCGCCCATAACGATGAAGTTCGTTCCCATGTCGGCGGCGTGTGAAAGGATCACGTCAGCCACATCGATGTCGCCGATCTGGGTCCGCTTGATCTCCACATTGAGGTCGTATCGGGCAAGATGCGCGCCCATGTCGGCGCCTTCGATCTCATCCTGCTTGCCGCGTTCGTTGGCGACAATCAGCACCTCGACGCGCCCGGCCCGCTCGAGGAGTGGCATCGCATCGGCGATGGCGCGGGTGGCGGCGCGACTGCCGTCCCAGCACACCATCATCTGGTCGAGTTCGAGTGGTGCCTGTTGGATGTAAGGAACGATGATGACCGGCCGGCCACCTTCGAACAAAGCGGCTTCACCGATGGCATCGTCGACAGTAACGGCGTTGGGCTCAGCTTGGCCGATAATGACGATATCGAAGCGGCGCGCAAGAAGGCTGAATTGCTTGGCGACACCGCCGTAGTTGGCGCTGAGGGCGTGCGACTCGCCATTGACGCCGGCCCGCTTACAGGCGTCGGAGAAATATTTGGCGGCCCTTTGTGCCGCGGCGATGTTATCGCGTTCCTGCGCCTCGATGATTTCGGCGGGCATGTAACCGCTGACGGAAACCGGCGCGACCGGATCGTACAGGAACGCAACGCCAGTGAGATGAGCGTCGAACCTCGCAGCGACCGACACCGCGTAGTCGCATGCCGCATTGGAGCCTTGGCCGACGCTCAGGTTGACGAGAATATCCTTGATCATGGGACGGTATTCTGCGCCAGGCGACCGTCATTTGACATAGATATCTATGATTATGCCCCCAACGCGGCGATTTTGCGCAAAATCGAGCTTGGCTGCGCTCGATCTATTTCTTCACGTTGCCGCTGGCGTCGAATTGGCTGACGTAGGCCCACAGATCTTCGACCTCATGTTTGTTCTGGTCGCCGGCGAAGGTCATTTTCGTTCCCGGAACCACGCCCCTCGGGTCGTTGATGTATTTCTCGAACATTTCCTTGTTCCAGACGATGCCCGACTTTTTATTGGCCTCGGAATAGGCGTAGCCGGGAACGCTGCCCGAATGGCGGCCATCAAGGCCGTTGAGTTCGGGGCCGATCTTATTGGTCGCGCCCGGACCGATGTTGTGGCAAGGCATGCATTTTTTGAATACGCTTGCGCCCTTTGCCGCGTCCTGCGCCAGCGCAACGCCGCTCGACACACCAATCAACATTGCGGCTACAATGAGCGTTCTCATAGTCATTCTCCCTTTGCCTTCAGCGCTCTAGGTTAAAGTTGCAACATAAATACATATTTAAAGCTGGCACAGCAAGCCGGTGCCGGTTTGGTCGTCGTTCAACAGCGAGACGGTCAAACGACGCCCCGGTTTTGCCAGTGGTTTGACGCTATAATAGTCGGCAAACGTTTGCACGAAAATCGGTGGCCCGGGAGAAGCTTTCATGCCAGTCGCAATGCCCGTAGCCGATGAAGCGGTCCTTGCCCGCCGCGCCGAGATCGTAGCGGCACTCCGGCGGATCGTTCCCGGCGAAGGCGTCATCGCCTCCGAGCAGGCGATGCGGCCTTATGAAAGCGATGGTTTCACCGCGTACCGCCAACTGCCGATGGTTGTCGTCCTGCCTGAAACCACCGAGCAAGTGGCTGCCGTGCTTGGCTACTGCCATCGGCAAGGCGTCCGGGTGGTGCCGCGGGGAGCGGGGACTTCGCTCTCCGGTGGAGCGCTGCCGCTCGGCGACGGGGTTCTTCTCGGCATGGCCAAGTTCAATCGCGTTCGCTCGATCGATTTCGCCAACCGCGTCGCCGTCGTTGAGCCGGGGGTCACCAATCTCGGGGTTACCCAGGCGGTGGAACATGCCGGCTTCTACTACGCGCCGGATCCTTCTTCCCAGATTGCCTGCACCATCGGCGGCAACGTCGCCGAGAATTCCGGCGGCGTGCACTGTCTCAAATACGGCGTCACCACCAATAACGTACTTGGCTGCGAACTGGTGCTGATGACTGGAGAAATCGTGCGGCTCGGCGGCGCTCATCTCGACGCGGCCGGCTATGATCTCTTGGGTGTCATAACCGGCTCGGAAGGACTGCTCGGCGTGGTGACCGAAGCCACCGTACGGATCCTGAAGAAACCGGAAAGCGCGCGGGCGGCGTTGATCGGCTTTGCCGCATCGGAGGATGGCGGCGAATGTGTCGCACGCATCATCGGCGCCGGCATTATCCCGGGCGGCATGGAGATGATGGACCGGCCCGCCATCCATGCGGCTGAAGAATTCGTACATGCCGGATATCCACTCGATGTCGAAGCGCTGTTGATCGTCGAACTCGACGGGCCGCGCGCGGAGGTCGATCATCTGCTCGATCGCGTGCAAGAGATCGCGAATACGTGCCGCGCGGTGGTCTGTCGGGCGTCGAATTCCGAGGAGGAGCGGCTTTTGTTCTGGGCCGGCCGCAAGGCGGCGTTTCCGGCGGTCGGCCGCATCTCACCGGATTATTACTGCATGGATGGCACGATCCCGCGCGCCAAGCTGCCTTTGGTGCTGCGTCGGATGCAGGAACTGTCCGCACAATACGGCTTGCGGGTCGCCAACGTCTTCCATGCCGGCGACGGCAACTTGCATCCGCTGATCCTCTATGACGCCAATAAACCAGGCGAGCTCGATCGTGCCGAAGCGTTTGGCTACGATATTCTGCGCTTGTGCGTCGAAGTTGGCGGCGTGCTGACCGGTGAACACGGTGTCGGTATCGAGAAACGCGATCTGATGCCGACGATGTTTTCCGAGGCCGACCTCAAGCAACAGCAACGGCTTAAATGTGCGTTCGATGATCAGGGCCTGCTCAATCCCGGCAAGGTGTTTCCGACGTTGCACCGTTGCGCGGAGCTTGGCCGCATGCATGTCCATGCCGGGCGCACGGCGTTTCCTGATTTGCCGCGATTCTGACAGGCGCCGGCATGAGTGAAAATCTCAAACCGCGCGACCATGCCGAGGTCGAGCAGGCCGTCACCTGGGCGCTCGCCGGCGGCAAGGCGCTGGAAATCGTCGGCCACGGCTCCAAACGCGCGATCGGCCGGGCGGCGCAATGGGACGCCACACTCGATCTATCCGGTCTGTCGGGCATCACTTTATACGAGCCAGCCGAATTGGTGCTGTCCGCCAAAGCCGGTACGCCGATGGCGGAGATCGAGGCCGCGGTGGCCGCCGACGGGCAGGCGCTGGCGTTTGAGCCGATGGACTACGGAGCCTTGCTTGGCGGCTTGGCGGATGCCGCTACGATCGGCGGCGTGCTGGCGGCGAACGTTTCGGGACCCCGTCGCATCAAGGTCGGGGCGGCGCGGGATCACTTCCTTGGGGTCAGCGCCGTTTCCGGTCGCGGCGAGCTGTTCAAATCTGGCGGCCGGGTGGTCAAAAACGTGACCGGCTATGATTTATGCAAGCTCCTTGCCGGTTCATGGGGCACGCTGGCGGCGATGACCGAGGTGACGATTAAGACTTTGCCGATTGCTGAAACCGAAGAAACCGCTGTAGTCCTCAAGCTCGACGATACCATCGCGGTCAAAGCGATGACGGCGGTCATGGGCTCGGCTGTCGACGTTTCGGCGGCGGCCCATCTGCCAGCTCCGGCGGCGGCACGCGTCACGGAGCTTGCCGGCCAAGGCCAATCGGTCACCGCGTTCCGGCTCGAAGGGGTTGCCCCCTCGGTGGCGCATCGCAAGGCGTTGCTCCAGACACTGATCGCCCCGTTCGGCGAGGTCGCCTTCTTGGACGAAAAGCCATCACGCGCATTATGGCGATCGATTCGCGATGTGACGCCGTTTGCCGCCGACGGGCCGGCCGGCGGACGGCTCGTTTGGCGTATCTCTACCGCACCGTCGCGCGGCGCCGAGGTGGGCGTGGCGCTTGCGGAACGGGCCAACGCTGAGATTCTGTACGATTGGGCGGGTGGGCTGATATGGGCGGCGTTACCGCCGTCGGACGATGCCGGGGCGTCGCTCGTGCGGTCCATCGTCAGCGTCGCGGGCGGTCACGCGACCCTTGTTCGAGCGTCGGCAGCAACGCGAGCGAAAATCGATGTGTTCACGCCCGAATCGGCGGCGCTTGCCGCTCTGACGAAACGCGTTCGAGAAAGCTTCGACCCGCACGGCGTTCTCAACGCCGGCCGGATGTGGGCGGGAGTTTGAACGTGCAGACGTCTTTCAGGCTCGCGCAACTCGCCGATCCGCAAATCGCGGAATCGGAGAAGATTCTCCGCGCCTGCGTCCATTGCGGCTTTTGCACCGCGACCTGCCCGACTTACGTGCTCGACGGCAACGAGCTCGATTCGCCGCGCGGCCGCATCTACCTGATCAAGGATATGCTGGAGAACGACCGGCCGGCGAGCGCCGAGGTCACCCTGCACATTGACCGTTGTCTTTCCTGCCTCTCCTGCATGACGACTTGTCCGTCCGGCGTTCATTACATGCATTTGGTCGATCATGCGCGCACTCATATCGAAGAGACTTTTCGACGCCCGTTTGCGGATCGATTGCTGCGCGGTCTGCTCGCCGGGCTGATGCCTTATCCGCAACGGTTCCGGGTGGCGCTCAGCGCCGCGCGTCTCGGCAAGCCGTTCGTGTCGTTTCTGGATGCGGTTGGGTTCAGGCGGCTTGCCGCCATGTTGCGGCTGGCGCCCTGGCATGGGCCGCATCGGCCGCTGAAGCCGCAAGTTTTTCCGGCACAGGGCCCGGAGCGAAAAGGTCGGGTGGCTTTGCTTGCGGGTTGCGTCAACGACGTATTGGCGCCGCAGATCAACGCGGCGGCGATCCGCGTGCTCAATCGGCTAGGCGTCGAAGTCATCGTGGCTGCCGAAGCCGGCTGTTGCGGCTCGCTCGTGCACCACATGGGCCGTGACGATGAAGCGCTGGCCCAGGCGCGCGCCAATATCGACGCATGGACCGCGCTTCCGGCTCTCGATGCGATTGTGATTACCACTTCGGGCTGCGGAACGACAGTGAAGGACTATGGCTTCATGCTGCGCAGTGATCCGGTCTACGCCGAACGCGCCGCCAAAATCTCGCGCCTCGCCCGCGACGTCACCGAATACCTGGTTTCATTGCCGATCGAGGCGGATGGAAACGTGCCGCCGCTGCTTGTCGCCTATCACGCCGCGTGTTCGCTGCAACACGGGCAACGGGTGTTGCGGCAGCCGAAGGAGTTGCTTGGCAGGCTTGGCTTTCAGGTCAGCGACGTTCCCGACGGCCACCTCTGCTGCGGCTCAGCGGGAACGTATAATATTCTTCAGCCCGACATCGCGGAGCGGTTGCGCGATCGCAAAGTCAGGACTATCGAAAGACTGCGGCCTGAAGTCATCGCGGCTGGGAATATCGGCTGCATGATGCAGATCGCAGCGGGCACGAAGCTTCCAGCGGTCCATACGGTTGAGTTGATCGACTGGGCCACGGGGGGCCCGTGTCCGCCCGCGCTTCGGGACAGTCAGCGGCGTTCGGCATGCAGCCGGCGGCAGCCACGGGGTAGCGGAGTTCTGTTTAAGCGTAAAAGCCGTCTTTCACCAAGTCGCGGAAAAATTTCCATTTTTGGCAATGTTCGGAGGACGATCATGGCAAAGAAGAGAAAAGCAAAACAGCGGACCACGAAACGGAAGTCCGCGAAGCGGAAGGCCGTACCGGCCCGCAAGAAGAAAAAATCGGTAAGGTCGGCGGCGAAGAAGAAGGTCGTGAAAAAGAAG
>JAGXAC010000171.1 GCA_019075925.1 Hyphomicrobiales bacterium
GTTGCGCGACACCTCCGACAGTGAGCTGGCGAAAACCGGCGCGCGTCCGAAAATTTTCCTGGCGACGCTCGGAACCCAGGCGGAGTTCACACCACGGGCGACTTTCGCGCGCAATTTTTTTGAAGCCGGCGGCATCGAAGCAGTGAGCCGCGATGTTGCCGCACCCTCCCCCCTTGGCGAGGGAAAAGGCGAGAATGAATCGGCCACAGCCGTCGCGTCCGCTTGCAAAAACTCCGGCGCCGCTCTGGCCTGTCTGTGCTCCTCCGACAAAGTCTACGACACCGAGGCGGCGGCAACGGCGCGAGCGCTCAAGGCTGCAGGTGTCAAACACCTCTACCTTGCCGGCCGGCCGGGCGAACGCGAGGCCGCATGGCGGGTGGCCGGCGTGCAATCCTTCATTTACGAGGGTTGCGATGCGCTGGCGACACTGAAGGACGCCTACGATATTCTGGGTATCGACATCGCATGATGGATAAATGAGCCGGATTCCGAATTTCGCGCAGATCGAGTTCGCCGATGCGCCCGCGGCCGGGCCATCGGCCGCTGCCGCGCCGTGGGTCACCCCCGAAGGCATTGCGGTCAAAGGCGCTTATGACGCCAGCGACCTCCACGGTCTCGACGCTCTGGATACCTATCCGGGCATCGCACCCTATCTGCGCGGCCCTTACCCGACCATGTACGTCACGCAGCCGTGGACCATCCGACAATATGCCGGCTTCTCCACCGCCGAAGATTCCAATGCTTTCTACCGGCGCAATCTTGCCGCCGGCCAAAAGGGCCTGTCGATCGCCTTCGATCTTGCCACCCATCGCGGCTACGACAGTGACCATCCCCGCGTTTCCGGCGACGTCGGCATGGCGGGCGTGGCAATCGATTCGATCTATGACATGCGCACCCTGTTCGCCGGCATTCCGCTCGACCGGATGTCGGTGTCGATGACCATGAACGGCGCAGTGCTGCCGGTGCTCGCGCTCTACATCGTCGCCGCCGAGGAGCAGGGCGTGCCGCCGGAGAAGCTTGCCGGCACCATCCAGAACGACATCCTCAAAGAATTCATGGTGCGCAACACCTACATCTATCCGCCCAAGCCTTCGCTGCGCATCATCTCCGACATTTTCGCCTACACCTCGGCGCATATGCCGAAATTCAACTCGATCTCGATCTCCGGCTACCACATGCAGGAAGCCGGCGCGACGGCGGACCTCGAACTTGCTTACACGCTTGCCGACGGCGTCGAATACGTGCGCGCCGGGCTCGCCGCTTCGCTCGGCGTCGACCGCTTTGCGCCGCGGCTGTCGTTCTTCTTCGGCATTGGCATGAATTTCTTCATGGAAGTGGCCAAGCTTCGGGCCGCGCGCGTGCTGTGGGCCAAGCTGATGAAGGAATTCAACCCGCAGGACCCGCGTTCGCTGTCGCTGCGCACCCATTGCCAGACCTCCGGCTGGTCCCTCGCCGCGCAGGACATCTTCAACAACGTCACCCGCACCGCCCTCGAAGCCATGGCGGCGACGCAAGGCGGCACGCAATCGTTGCACACCAACGCACTTGACGAGGCGCTGGCGCTGCCGACCGATTTTTCCGCCCGTATCGCCCGCAACACCCAGATCGTGCTTCAGCGCGAAAGCGGCACCACCAGCGTGATCGATCCGTGGGGCGGTTCGTTTTACGTCGAGCGCCTCACTCACAATTTGGCGACCCGCGCCTGGGCGCATATCCGCGAAGTCGAGGAGCTTGGCGGAATGACGCGCGCGATCGAGGCGGCGGTGCCGAAGCTGCGCATTGAAGAAGCCGCGGCGCGCACCCAGGCGCGTATCGATTCCGGAGTGCAGACCGTGGTCGGCGTCAACAAATACCGGCCTGCCGACGAAGCGCCGATCGAGATTCTCAAGGTCGACAATCGCGCCGTGCGGCAACTGCAGATCGACAAACTTACGCGGCTCAAGCGCGAACGCGATCCGGCGGCAGCCGCCGATGCGCTCGCCGCGCTGACCCGCAACGCCGCCGGCGGCAACGGCAATCTGCTCGCGCTTGCCGTCGATGCGGCACGCGCCAAGGCCACGGTCGGCGAAATATCATTGGCGCTCGAACAGGTGTTCGGGCGCCATCAGGCGGAGATCAAGACAATCTCCGGCGTTTACAGACGGGAGGCCGGCATGTCGGACGCCGTCGAGCGGGTGCTCAAGCGCGTCACCGAGTTCGAGGACAATGAAGGCCGCCGGCCGCGCATCCTTGTCGCCAAGATCGGCCAGGACGGTCACGACCGCGGCCAGAAGGTGATTGCATCAGCATTCGCCGATCTCGGTTTCGACGTCGATATCGGCCCGTTGTTTGCCACCCCGATCGAAGCCGCGCGCCAGGCGGTCGAGAACGATGTGCACATCCTTGGTATCTCGTCGCTCGCCGGCGCGCATTTGACGCTGGTGCCGGAACTCAAGGCCGAATTGGAGAAGAACGGACGCGGCGACATCATGATCGTCGTCGGCGGTGTCGTCCCGCCGCAGGACTACGACGCGCTCAAGGCGGCGGGAGCCGAAGCGATCTTTCCGCCCGGCACGGTGATCGCGGAAGCGGCGGAGAAACTGCTCGACGCGCTCAATCGGCGGCTCGGCCACAGCAAAGCCGCGGCGGAGTAAACACGGTCATCACACGCTACTGCGCCGCCGCCTCTTTGGCCGCGGCCGGCGTCTCGATCGGCCCGGCCGTCGGCGTGCGCCGCGGCGGGGCGCGGCCGAGCGATTCATAAAACGAACGGAACGTCTGGCTCGCCCGCAGCGCATCGCGCCCGGATGCAATAACCATATTGACTTGATCGGCCGGCAGCTTGAAAGCGGTCGCAACTTGATTAAGCGCAGCGGCGCGCTGCGGCCCCAATTGATCGAAAGCGACCCGGCCGACAAAGATCTTTACGTCGCGGCAGTTCCATCCAGACGGCGCGCCGTAGCGGCGGCGCTCGGCGGCGGAAAGCTTGCAGCGCCAGGCAATGAGCGAGTCCTGCCAATCCGACATCGTGTCCTGGAACGCGGAGTAGCTGCCGACCGCACCGGATTCGGTCGCGGTATCCGATGCCGCGGTGATCAAATTAACGCCCGAAGGCCCTTTTACGGTTTGCGACCAGGTTCCGGATGGCGCACGCCCGGCGTCGGCGACCAGGAACAGCATGCGCTGCAACTTGACGGCCTCTTCCGGCTCGAGCGGGCCATATGGCGTACTCGACGCCAGCCGCGCGATGGTGAAGCCGGCAAGTCCATAATTGTCGACGATGCCGCCATCGAGCAGTTTGACATAACGCACTTCGCCAGAATGGTAACGATCCATGGCGTTGGCAAAAAGCTTCAACAGCGGCGGAGATTCCGGATTGGTGCGCACGCGTTGCACCCAGTCCGGCAGCGGTTGGGTGCAGCGCCCGGGAAAGCCCTCGATGACGACCGGGGCAAAGACGACCGGCACCGCCGCGGAGGCGGCAACCGCAAGCGAGATCGGATAGCTGGAAAGGTCGCTGCATAAGGCGCTGAAAATCACCCGGCCGAAAACGAAGGGCGTGCGGTCGTAGATATCGGATGCATTGATCCAGATGTACGGCCGGCGTTGCCGCAGCAACGACTTGAATGTCGCGTGATCGAACAGATTATCGTCCAGCCACTTCGGAAACGCGGTCGGATCGTTGACGCCGCCCTGCAATCCTTTGGCGACGCTGAACAGATTGAGATCGGTCTGCAGATTTTCTTCGGCGTTGCGCAGAAGGAAGCGCTGCTTGAAGTCGGCGAGAGCCTTGCGTTTTTTCAGTCCATAATAGGCCGCCAGCACGGACCCGCCGGAGACCCCGGTGATGAAATCCACGCGATCGAGCAGCGTGGTCGACTTGTTGGGCACCCGGAATTCGTCCAAAGCGGTCAGGACGCCGAAGGAAAACGCCGCCGCGCGGGTGCCGCCACCCGAGAAGGACAGCGAAACGACGGTGTCGTCGTAATCGGTTTCGACGTCGCGATCGAATTGTGCCGCCGACGGCGTAGCGAGCGCCAGCGGCTGATTGATCGGATCGTTGTGGATTTGGGCGCACGAGGCCAGGAGGGCGGAGCACACAAAGATGCGCCCAGTCCGCACGCTACGCTGCCACCACCCCACCATCATTAACCAACGGTTATCGACGGATCGCTCCGCAGCCGTCAAGAAATCGCAGCGCCCGAAAACCACAGATTTTCTTCGAGGTTAACGGCATTTAGCGGGCTGTTTTTTGGCAGTCGATCCTGGACGCGAAGACGCATCGCCGCGGCGGCCAATCTCATTTTTGCGACCAAAGGCTGCGGTGCTGCGACAAGAGCAAACGGAGCAAGCCGGATTCGCTCGCTGCCTCAATGCGGTAGGCCCTTCTGGCGAAACATCAAACAACAAAAGCTCAGATTTTTCCGGGAATTCTCACGCAGAATCAGCCGGAAAGGCGCGTGGTTGCGTGACAGATGTGTGACCGGCCGCGGCCGACGGAACCGGGGGCGTGTGAAAACCGGACGGACTTGGTGGGTTCGCGAAGGTCCGCAGATCGTTCTGACCGCCGGCAAAACGGGGAAAAGCAACCGGCCGCCAACAGTGCCGCTTTCGAATCTGGACGGAATCTCCGATACTTGCGCTTCCTCCTCCCGATTCGTCCCCGTAATCCCCATATTTAGTGGGTTGTCAACGAATTCATACTAAGTCTTGACGCGCGCGACGGGCTTGGCCTAGCCTCACAAAGTTCGGCGCGCGGGTACCGAGTTCGCCGGGCTCTCCAAAAAGGGTTTGCGAGAGTGCTCCGTGCCGCCGTGGCACGCGCGTGGACTTTTGCCCCTGGAGACAGCCCGGACGGCAGAAAAAGAGCCTGTTGCAACAGAGCCGGACGGGGTGCGGGTGGCAGACAGAAGACTGGGGTGAGGCACGGTGCGTGGCGGCGTTCGATCCGTCGCGTCGCGGGGACCATGTCGGCGACTTATATTGCGGGAGCGCGATCCCGCTGGGCCGTCGGCAAACAGAAACACAAAGGACCAGGGGCAGAGAATGCGGATTGAGCGGCGCTACACCCAAGACGGACGGTCACCTTACGCGGACATCGCTTTTCGCCTCACCGTGAGCGAAATCCGCAATCCGGACGGCTCCGTCGTCTTCCACGCCGACGACGTCGAAGTGCCCGAGCAATGGTCGCAGGTCGCCGCCGACGTGCTGGCGCAGAAATATTTTCGCAAGGCCGGCGTGCCTGCGCGCCTGAAAAAGGTCGAGGAAGAGACCGTCCCCTCGTGGCTGTGGCGCAGCGTCGCCGACGAGGCCGCATTGGCCGAATTGCCGGAGAAAGAGCGCTACGCCGGCGAGCGATCCTGCAAGCAGGTGTTCGACCGGCTGGCCGGCACCTGGACCTATTGGGGCTGGAAGGGCGGCTATTTTTCTTCGGAAGCCGACGCCCAGGCCTTCTTCGACGAGCACCGCTACATGCTGGCGATGCAGATGGTGGCGCCGAACTCGCCGCAATGGTTCAACACCGGACTGCATTGGGCCTACGGCATCGATGGCCCGAGCCAGGGCCATTTCTACGTCGACTTCAAAACCGGCGAGCTCAAGCAGTCGGCGACCGCTTATGAGCATCCGCAGCCGCACGCCTGTTTCATCCAGTCGATCGCCGACGATCTCGTCAACGAAGGCGGCATCATGGACCTGTGGGTGCGTGAAGCCCGCCTGTTCAAATACGGCTCCGGCACCGGATCGAATTTCTCCAAGCTGCGCGGCGAAGGCGAAAAGCTTTCCGGCGGCGGCAAATCATCCGGCCTGATGAGCTTCCTCAAGATCGGCGACCGCGCGGCGGGCGCGATCAAATCGGGTGGCACCACGCGCCGCGCCGCCAAGATGGTCATCCTCGACGCCGATCATCCCGACGTCGAAGCGTTCATCGACTGGAAGGTGATCGAGGAGCAGAAGGTCGCCAACCTCGTCACCGGCTCGAAGGTCAACCAGCGCCACCTGCGCGCGATCCTCAAGGCTTGCGTGAATTGCGAAGGCTCCGGTGACGACTGCTTCGATCCGGAGAAGAATCCGGTGCTGCGGCGCGAGATCAAGGCGGCGCGGAAAAATCACGTGCCGGACAATTACATCCGTCGCGTGGTCCAGTTCGCCAAGCAGGGCTACACCGACATCCATTTCCCGATCTACGACACCGACTGGGATTCGGAAGCCTACCTCACGGTCTCCGGCCAGAATTCCAACAACACCGTGCGGGTGACCGACGAATTCCTCAAGGCGGTCGAAGCCGACCGCGACTGGGACCTGTACTGGCGCACCAAGGGCGGCAAGATCGCCAAGACGGTGAAGGCGCGCGAGCTGTGGGAGAAGATCGGTCACGCCGCCTGGGCCAGCGCCGATCCGGGTCTGCAATTCCACACCACCATCAACGACTGGCACACCTGCGCGAATTCGGGGCCGATCCTCGCCTCCAATCCGTGCTCGGAATACATGTTCCTCGACGACACGGCGTGCAATCTCGCGTCGCTGAACCTGCTGGCGTTCAAGCAAGACGCCTCGCCCCAGGCTGGCGGCGAATCCCCCTCATCCGACGGCTTCGACACCGAAGGCTACGAGCACGCGGTGCGGCTGTGGACCATCGTGCTCGAAATCTCGGTGCTGATGGCGCAATTCCCGTCGCGCGAGATTGCGCAGCGTTCCTACGACTTCCGCACGCTGGGGCTCGGCTACGCCAATGTCGGCGGCCTGCTGATGTCGTCGGGCATTCCCTATGACTCCGATTCCGGCCGCGCGATCTGCGCCGCGTTATCGGCGATCATGACCGGAGTGTGCTACGCCACCTCGGCGGAAATGGCCGCCGAGCTCGGTCCCTTCCCGCGCTACGCCGAGAACCGCGAGGTGATGCTGCGGGTGATGCGCAATCATCGCCGCGCCGCCTATGGCGACCGCTCCGGCTACGAAGCCGTGGCGACGCCGCCGACGCCGCTCGAGCACAAGGCGCTGACCAACCACGACCTGTCCGCGCATGCGAAGCAAGCCTGGGACCGCGCCGTCATGCTCGGCGAGGCGCACGGCTATCGTAACGCGCAGGCGACGGTGGTGGCGCCGACCGGCACCATCGGCCTGGTGATGGATTGCGACACCACCGGCATCGAACCGGATTTCGCGCTGGTGAAGTTCAAGAAGCTCGCCGGCGGCGGCTACTTCAAGATCATCAACCGCGCCGTGCCGCAAGCGCTCCGCACGCTCGGCTACAAC
>JAGXAC010000172.1 GCA_019075925.1 Hyphomicrobiales bacterium
TGCACACGACGGCGTCCGCCTGCGCCACCGGCCACGCTTCCTCGGTGGTGTCGAGACGCAGCGGCGGGAGCAGATTGGGCGTGCCGGCCGCCTCCCGATGCGCGGCAATGCTGGCGAGCGCGGCCGCATCGACGTCGGTCGGCTGCCAGCGCAAATCCGGCAGCCCTTGGGCGAAGTAAACGGCATGCTCGCCACTACCGCTCGCGATTTCGACAACCAATCCCTTCTTCGGCAGGGCGCGTTGGAGCACGACGAGAATCGCCATGCGGTTGCGGACGACATGTGTGTGGTAAAGACGCGGATCTGACGCTTCGGCCATCCTGAACACCTCGCGCGCCCGTACGCCGGCGCATTTCTCCGCCCGAAAATACCGGATACAAATTGAAACGTCATGTCCGCTCATGCCGGGCGTCGCCGGGGAGGCTGGTTTGCGCACCGCTATTACCGAAATGTTCGGCATCCGCCATCCGATCATCCAGGGCGGCATGCATTATGTCGGCTTTGCCGAATTGGCATCGGCGGTGTCGAACGCCGGCGGGCTCGGCATCATTACCGGGCTGACGCAAAAGACGCCGGAATTGTTGGCCCGCGAGATTGCCCGCTGCCGCGACATGACCGACCGGCCGTTCGGCGTGAATCTGACGTTTCTGCCGGCGTTTACGGCCCCGCCCTATCCGGAATACATCCGGGCCATTATCGAAGGCGGCGTCAAGATCGTCGAAACCGCCGGGCGCAGCCCGGAGCCATATCTGCCGCCGCTCAAGGCCGCCGGCGTCAAGGTGATCCATAAATGCACATCGGTGCGGCATTCGCTCAAGGCCGAACGCATCGGCTGCGACGCGGTCAGCGTCGACGGCTTCGAATGCGGCGGCCATCCGGGCGAGGACGACGTGCCGAATTTCATTCTGCTGCCGCGCGCCGCCGATGAATTGAAAATCCCGTTCGTGGCGTCTGGCGGCATGGCGGATGCGCGCAGCCTGGTCGCGGCGCTGGCGTTGGGCGCCGCCGGCATGAATATGGGAACGCGCTTCATCGCCACCAAAGAGGCGCCGGTGCATGACCGGGTCAAACAGGCGATCCTCGCCGCTTCCGAGCTCGATACCCGGCTGATCATGCGGGGCTTGCGCAACACCGAACGCGTGCTCAACAACGAGGGCGTCGAGGAGATCGTCAGGATCGAGCGCGAAAAGGGCGCCGCGCTGACTATCGACGACATCAGGGAGCAGGTCGGCGGCCTTTATCAGCGCATCATGAGCGAAGGCGACGTCGACGCCGGCGCCTGGAGCTGCGGCATGGTCGCCGGCCTGATCGACGATATCCCGACCGTCGCCGAACTGATCGACCGGATCATGAATGAGGCGGAGCAGCTGATCCGCGACCGGCTGGTAGGTTTGCTCGGCGAAGCGAAGCCCGCGGCGAAGGTTGCATAACGGCTGCCGTCATTGCGAGCGAAGCGATCCAGGCGATTTTACAATGGATTGCTCGTCGCTACGCCCCTCGCAATGACGCCTCGTTGCCTGTCGCCAGCCATTGCCGCTCGCGCCTGTAAAAAGCTTCGACCAAATCCGGCCGGTCGTCGCCGAGCAGTTCGGGATTGAGTTTGTAGCCGCGCCTGATCTGGGTGTAGCCCATGAATTTGTAGGACGGCCGCAGCGTCTTGATCATTTCCCAATCGACCGGCAGCGCGTCGCGCGGATCGACCGTCTCCAGCCGGTCGCGCTGGTAGATGCCCTCGAACGACGCGAGCTTCCACCCGTCGGCGGTCTTGAGCAGCCGCGAGAAGAACCGGCAATACTGGAACATGTCGAAAGCGATGCCGTCGAACGTCATGCGGTCGAAAATCACCGCCGGCGACTCGACTAGCGCGCGACCGTCTTTGAATTCCAGCCGCGCCGGCATGATCCAATGCTTGGCCTGGCTCGCGCCCGACGCCATTTTCTTGCGCGAGGCTTCGGCGAAATCTTCCACCGTGCCGTCGAACCATGACGTGCGCACCGGTGCATTCGGCACATAGCAACCGATCATGCCGGCGAAATCGCGTTGATCGCGACACAGCCGTTCGAACCGCACAAGATCGAAAATCTCGGTGCGGTCGAGCAGGCGCTCAAGCCGCGCCAACGTTGCAGCATCAGTCATCGTTGATCACTCCTGGGCCGGCGTTTCCGGATCAATCTAAGGCGTCCGCAAGCGAAAAATGAAGTCTGTCGGTATCGCATTGACCCGCCGCGGGATTTCGTGAAATACCCGCGCCTGCAAATACGCCGCAAAGAACCCGGACGTCACCGCGACACCAATGCCGACCGAACGCTACAACGCCGCCGAAGCGGAAGCCCGCTGGCAGAAGGCTTGGGACGAGCGCGGCATCTTCGCGACGCCGAATAAGCTGACGCGGCCAAAGTACTACGTGCTCGAGATGTTCCCCTACCCGTCGGGACGCATCCACATGGGGCACGTGCGCAACTACACCATGGGCGACGTAGTAGCGCGGGTGAAGCGCGCCATGGGTTTTTCCGTGCTGCATCCGATGGGCTGGGACGCCTTCGGCATGCCGGCGGAAAACGCGGCGATGGAGCGCAAGGTCCACCCGAAAGCCTGGACCTACGAGAATATCGGCGCGATGAAAAAGCAGCTCAAGTCGATGGGCCTGTCGCTCGACTGGAGCCGTGAGATCGCGACCTGCGATCCGGCGTACTACCGGCATCAGCAAAAAATGTTCCTCGATTTCCTGGGCTCCGGCCTGGTGGAGCGGCGGAAATCGAAGGTGAATTGGGATCCGGTCGATCAGACCGTGCTGGCGAACGAACAGGTGATCGACGGTCGCGGCTGGCGGTCGGGCGCCGTGGTCGAACAACGCGAACTGACGCAATGGTTCTTCAAGATCAGCGACTACGCACAGCCGCTGCTTGACGCGCTCGACACGCTCGACCGCTGGCCGGAAAAAGTGCGGCTGATGCAGAAAAACTGGATCGGCCGCTCGGAAGGCCTGCTGATCCGCTTCACGCTCGATCGGCAAACAACGCCCGCCGGCGAAAGCGAACTGGAAATTTTCACAACCCGGCCGGATACGCTGTTCGGCGCCAAATTTGTTGCGGTCGCGCCGGATCATCCGCTAGCCACGGCGGCGGCAAGGAAAAATCCGTCGCTGGCCGAATTCATCGCCGAATGCAAACGGCGCGGCACCGCCCAGGCCGAGATCGACACCGCCGAGAAGATGGGCTTCGACACCGGCATCAAAGCGGTGCATCCGTTCGATCCGGGCTGGAAGCTGCCGGTCTATGTGGCGAATTTCATTTTGATGGACTACGGCACCGGCGCCATTTTCGGCTGTCCGGCGCACGATCAGCGCGACCTCGATTTCGTCAACAAATACGGACTCGGCAACGTACCCGTCGTCTGCCCGCCGGACATCGATCCGAAAGCCTTTATCGTTACCGACACCGCCTATGACGGCGACGGCCGCATGATCAATTCGCGTTTCCTCGACGGCATGACCATTGCGGAGGCGAAAGAGGAGGTGGCGCGGCGGCTGGAGAAAGTGAATAACGGCAACGAACCGGTGGCGAAACGGCAGGTCAATTTCCGCCTGCGCGATTGGGGCATCTCACGCCAGCGCTATTGGGGCTGCCCGATCCCGGTGATTCACTGCGAGAAGTGCGGCGTCGTTCCGGTGCCGGCGGAAGACTTGCCAGTCACCCTGCCGGAAGACGTCACCTTCGACAAACCAGGTAATCCGCTTGATCGTCATCCAACCTGGAAGCATGTCAAATGTCCACGGTGCGCGAGCGCAGCGACGCGCGAGACCGACACGATGGATACGTTCGTCGACTCGTCGTGGTACTTCGAGCGCTTCACCGATCCGTGGATCGAGACAGCGCCAACCGAGCGCCGGATCGTCGATGCCTGGATGCCGGTCGACCAATATATCGGCGGCATCGAGCATGCGATCCTGCACCTCCTCTACAGCCGCTTCTTCACGCGCGCGATGAAGAAGACCGGTCACGTCGGCCTCGATGAGCCGTTCGCCGGCCTATTCACGCAGGGCATGGTCGTGCATGAAACCTATCAAGACAAAAAGACCGGCGGGTGGATCGCGCCGGCCGAAGTCAAGATCGAAGCGGAAGGCGGTGCGCGCCGCGCCACCCTGATCGCCACCGGCGAAGCCGTGGAGATCGGCCCGATCGAAAAAATGTCGAAGTCGAAACGCAACACCGTCGATCCCGACGAGATCATTTCGACCTATGGCGCCGACGTGGCGCGCTGGTTCATGCTGTCGGACTCGCCGCCGGACCGGGACGTCGAATGGACCGAACGTGGCGTGCAGGGCGCCTGGCGTTTCGTCCAGCGGCTGTGGCGATTGGTCGACGAAGCCGCCGATGTGGCCAAGTCGGCGCCGGCCGCGCGGCCGGCGGAATTTTCGCCACCGGCTGCGGCACTGCGCAAGGCGGCCCACCTGGCGCTGGCAAAAGTCACCGAAGACATCGAAAAGCTGCACTTTAATGTTTGTGTGGCGCACATTTACGAGTTCGCCAATGCGCTCGGCGCGGCGATCGGCGCTATCGAGGGAGATGGCAAGGATGGTCCCTCCCCCAGCCCCGATCTCCGTTGGGCCATGAACGAAGCGGTTAACATTCTTGTGCAACTATTCGCTCCGATGATGCCGCATCTTGCCGAAGAGTGTTGGGCCGCGCTCGGCCATACAACGCTGGTCGCGCAGGCGCCTTGGCCGGGTATCGAGCGCGACCTCCTGGTCGAGGACACGCTGACGTTGCCGGTGCAGATCAACGGCCGCAAACGTGCCGACGTGACCGTGCCGCGCGACGCCGACGCGGCCGAAATCGAGACTGCCGTCCTGGCGCTGGATGCGGTAAAAAGGGTGCTGGACGGCAAGGCACCGAAGAAGGTGATCATCGTGCCGCAACGGATCGTCAATGTGGTGGCGTAATCTTCGGAAATGGCGCTGGTTTACCCAAGCCGCCATCGTATTTGCAATTGCCGGGACCAGCGCCGGTTGCTGGCAACCGCTCTATGGTACTGCGCGGATTGCCGGTGCCGAAGGCGTGCAGGATAAATTCGCCGGCATCGACATCCCGCCGTTCAAGGTGCAAAAAATCGCGCATGGGCCGATTGGCTCTCAGGGCACGCCGGATGAGCGTCTTGCAGTCGCCTTGCGCAACGCGCTGCAATTCGATCTGCACAACGGCGCCCACACCGCGTCGCCGCTCTATACGCTTGTGGTCACGGTCACCGGCGGCCAATTTACCGCGGTGGTCGACCCAACGTCCGGACGGCCCGACACCCAGATCGAATCCGTGTCGGCGTCGTATACGCTGGTTGAAATCGCCACCAACAAAATCATCGTCAAAGATAACGCTTTCGCCCACGTCGATTATGACATACCGGGCCCACAACAGCGTTTCGCTGGACAGCGCGCACGCCGCGATGCCGAAGACCGGGCGGTGCTGGTTCTCGCCGATACGATCAGAAACAGGCTGGCCTCTTATTTCGTCGCCGGCACCTAAGGCCGCACTAGTGCGGCCTTGACCTGCGCCTGGCAATTGCGCAGTCAATCCTCGTGACATCTGCTGGCGGACGGGAGAGCCGCACTCACGCGTCATGGTCGCACTCAAAAGCGCAGAGGTGGACAAATTTCTCGGCCGCCCCGATCCGGGGCGACCGGTGGTGCTGGTTTTCGGCCCGGATGCCGGCCTGGTTCGTGAACGCGTCAGCGCGCTGATCAAGGCCTCGGTCGAGGACGTGAATGATCCGTTCTCGCTCGTGCGGCTGGAAGGCGAAGAGCTCGCAGCCGATCCGGCGCGACTGATCGAGGAAGCGCAGACCATTCCGTTGTTCGGTGGCCGACGGGCGGTGTGGGTGAAAGCGGGTAACCGCAACATCGCGCCTGCTGTCGATGCAGTGCTCGCGTCGCCGGCGATCGAATGCCGGGTGGCCATCGAAGCCGGCGATCTGCGGCGCAATGCGCCGCTGCGCGTGATCTGCGAACGCGCCAAGAACGCGGCGGTGCTACCTTGCTATGCCGACAGCGAGCGCGACCTGGAGCGGCTGATCGACAGCGAACTGCGCGCGGCCGGCCTAACCATCAAGCCCGATGCGCGCGCTGTGCTTTTGCCGCTGCTTGGCGGCGACCGCGCGGCATCTCGCAACGAGTTGCGCAAGCTTGCGCTCTATGCCCGCGGGCGCAACGAGATCGACACTGACGACATTATTGCCGTCGTCTCCGACGCCTCGGCATTGGAGCTCGATGAACTCGTCGATGCAGCCTACGCCGGCCGGTCTTCCGAACTTGAAACGCAAATCGCCAAGGCACGCATTGCCGGAACTTCGGTCGGCTCGATCTTGTTCGCCGCCCAGCGCCAGCTCGCGCAGCTGCACCGATGGCGGATAGCCATTGAGGCCGCCGGCGGCCGGATCTCGGTCGATAGTTTGATTCCGCCCGTGCATTTTCGCCGTAAGAACATCGTCGAAGCCGCACTCAGGCAATGGAATACGACCCGACTGGCCGCAGCCATGACCGAACTTGCCGACGCTGTCCTGGCCGCGCGCCGCACGCCGGCGCTGGCCGATACCATCGCCGAAAAGACGCTGCTCGACCTGGCGATGAAGGCGCGTCGGAACGCAGCCTAGCGATACCGCCTAGGTCGGGTTTTCCAGGCTGAAGGTTTGCGAGTCGTCATCATAGGCGAAGGCTTCGGCGTAACGCCCCCAGGCAGTCACCGAGCGTAAGGTTTGCTCGGCGTCCTCGGTGCTCATGTGGTCCTCAAGTTCGTCGAAGAAGCGGCTTCGCGGCGCCACGTGATTGGTGCGATCCTGCAACACGCGGCGGACGTGGGCGGCGAGCGGCACATAGGTCAACAATTGGCGCTGAAAAAGCCGCTTGCGACCGTCAGTATCCGCATCGACGAATTGCCTGCCGAGATCGGTTAGCTTGATGTCGCCGCCTTCGATTTCGGCAAGGTGAAACATCTGCAGCGCATCGGCAATCGGGAAAAGATCGTCGACCTCGAGGTGCTGTTCGTCGGAAAGAATGGGCAGATCCGCCTTGCCGTCATACGGCGGCGCCGCCAGCGTCTCCAGCAGGCCGGACAGAATATTTGCCGAGACGCGCGGCAGGATCGAGTTGATCGTGGTCGCCACTGTTCCGGGAGTCGTGCCGATCACCGGCGGCGTCGGCGTGCGCGCAGTCATGGCGACGTAAATTTTTTCGACCA
>JAGXAC010000173.1 GCA_019075925.1 Hyphomicrobiales bacterium
AATACCAGATTGGCCAGGTGGTACGACATCGGCTGTTTTCGTTCCGCGGCGTGGTCTTCGACATCGACCCGATCTTCAGCAACACCGAAGAATGGTACGAGGCGATCCCGGTGGATGTGCGTCCGCACAAGGATCAGCCGTTTTATCATCTGTTCGCCGAAAACGACGAAACCGAATACGTCGCTTACGTTTCGGAACAGAATCTGCTGCCGGACGACAGCGGCGAACCGCTGCGCCATCCGCAAGTCGCGGAGGTCTTCGTTCATGACGGCAAGGGCAGCTATCGCCCGCGTCAAATCAACACGCACTGATGGTCATTAGCCCGCGGGGCCGCGCTCCGGCGCGAGCCGGGAACCTCACGCAACGTGAGCGGATCGAAACCGCGTCAGCCTCGAAGCAGCAATAAATCTGAACTCCGCGCGAGCGGCGCCACCGGGCGCCGCCG
This sequence comes from Hyphomicrobiales bacterium, assembly GCA_019075925.1. Taxonomy (GTDB): domain Bacteria; phylum Pseudomonadota; class Alphaproteobacteria; order Rhizobiales; family Xanthobacteraceae; genus BOG-931. Next base: position 446 of record JAGXAC010000173.1, read on the forward strand.
TCCGACGGTTAAGCCCTTTTCGGCTTACTGCGTCTTGCCGGGGGCCGGCGTCGCCGACGAGGTCGGCGCGCCCTGCTGGCTTTCGAGCTTCTTGCGCGCTTCGTCGGCGCGGCGTTGCAGCTCTTCCTGCAGTTTCTTTTGCTGCTCCTCGAAAACCTTGGGATCGGTCGGCGGACCGTCATAGGCTTTGGCAAAATCGTTGAGCGGCATCACGATACTGATTGGCTGTCCGGTCGCATTGATGGCCTGGATCACCAGCCCCTGCCCCTTTTTAAGCTTGTTGATCAGTTCGGCGTTGGCCTCGTAGTCGGCCATGCAGCCGTTGGTGAAGCAAATCACGTACGGCGCCGTCATGGGCTGGTTCTGATCGATGATGACGCGGGTGCCGTGCGCGAGCTGCATCCCCAGCGGCAAAGTAACGCGCAGCAACTTCTTATCCATGCCCTGCGGCTCGATCAGAACGGCGGCCACCACCGGCTGGCCGGACTCGACGCGGGCGTCCTTGCCGGTGAAGCAAACTTCCTTGGCATTCGGATCCGCCGGCTGGCCCGGCGCGCCCTTGAGGCAAAATTTGGTCCACGGCGAGAAAATCAGCTGGACCTGCTGCTGGCCGTTCTGAACCGTTTGACCCTGCGCCGGCGGTTGCTGCCCGGCCGCCGGCGGAGCAGCGGGAGGAGCCGCCTGCTGGACTTCTTTTTCTTTTTCCTTCGATTTGGATCTGTGGGCCGGTTTCGCCTTGGGGGCCGTTTGCGCCGGTGGCGACGTGTTGGTCTGCGCGAATGCCTGCGTGCCGAGCGCCAAGGCGAGCGTGACCGTCAGCGGTACGCTCAGCGCAATTGTCTTGACGAAGGCCGCTGCGAGCGTCCGGCTCGTCGGCATTGCAGCAGCCGACGCGGTCCAATAGGTCATGAGATTCCTCGTTTTGGTGTGCCGCCACAAATCGACGCAGACCGATTTGCCACTTAGTGTGCTGGCACTTGCCGGCCCGCAGGCCGAGCGGGGTTCCCCTGTTGTCCGGTCATTCGGCGCAGATTGCGGCAACAGCGTGACACCGCGACCCGCGCTTCGCGCCCTTCCGATAGCCCACTTTGGCCGTGAGATAAAGCGTGTACCGGACATTCTGTTACATTGATTTTTGCCGGAGCCGAATCGCGCCCTACCGCCGAGCCACATGCTGAACGCTGCCGCTGCAACCACCCGCGCTGCCTTGCCCGTCGCAATGGCCGTGTGGAGCAGCCTTACCGTCTTGGCCGCCTCACCGGCGGCTGCGGAAGCGCTTCATGCCATTGCCATGCACGGCACGCCGGCGATGCCCGATGGCTTTTCTGCAGCGCCCTATGCCGACGCCGATGCCCCGCAGGGAGGCCGGCTCGTCCAGGGCGTGTTGGGCACCTTCGACAGTCTCAATCCGCTCATCGTCAAAGGCATTCCCGCTCAATCGATGCGCGGTTACGTCATCGAGAGCTTGATGGCGCGCGGTTACGATGAACCGTTCACGCTGTACGGCCTGCTTGCGCGCACCATCGAGACCGACGATGCTCGCAGCTACGTCACGTTTTCGATCGATCCGGCGGCGCATTTCTCCGACGGTACGCCGGTCACCGCCGCAGACGTGGTGTTTTCCTGGCAGCTCTTGCGCGAACACGGCCGTCCCAGCCACCGCGCCTATTACTCCAAGGTGACAAAAGCGCAGGTGCTTGATGAGCGCACCGTGCGATTCGATCTCGGCGCCGGCAACGACCGTGAATTGCCGCTCATCCTCGGCCTGATGCCGGTCTTGCCGCGGCACGCGGTCGATGTCGCCGCCTTCGAAGACTCGACGCTGAAAAAACCGATCGGCAGCGGCCCCTATGTCGTTGCCGATGTCGGCTTCGGCAAAAGCATCACGTTCAAGCGCGATCCGAATTATTGGGGCCGCGCGTTGCCGATCAATCGCGGCCTGTGGAACTTCGATGAGATACGTTTCGACTATTACCGCGATGCCAACGCCTTCTTCGAAGCGTTCAAGACTGGCCTTTACGACGTGCGCGTCGAACAAGACGCCAGCCGCTGGCGGACCGGCTACGACATACCGGCGGTGCGCGACGGCCGCATCATCAAGGAAGCGTTTGTCAGCGGCCAACCGAAGCTTGCTTCGAACTTCGTGTTCAACACCCGGCGCGCAATCTTCGCCGACATCCGGGTGCGGCAGGCAATCGCGCTCCTGTTCGACGCCGAATGGGTCAACCGCAATTTTTTCTTCGGTCTTTACCGGCGAAGCGCGAGTTTCTTCGACGGGTCCGAACTCTCAGCGTTTCACCGTTCCGCCGATGCACGCGAACGCGCGCTGCTGGCGCCCTTTCGCGGCGCGGTGCGCGCCGACGTGCTCGATGGAACCTGGTCGCCGCCGACGAGCGACGGTTCGGGCCGCGACCGCAAAAGCTTGCGCCAAGCTCTGACACTGCTCGCCGCCGCCGGCTATGAGCTCAAGGGCACCGAATTGCGCGCGCGTGCGGACGGTCGCCCGCTCGCCTTCGAAATCATGGTGACGAACCGCGATGAGGAACGGCTGGCGCTCGCCTTTGCCGACAATCTTGCCCGCGCCGGCATCCTGGCGCAGGTGCGCCTCGTCGATGCGGTGCAATACGATCAGCGCCGGCTTACCTTCGATTTCGACATGATCGAGTACCGCTGGGAAGAGTCGCTGTCGCCAGGCAACGAGCAAAGTATCTACTTCGGCTCGGCCGCCGCCGATGAGCAAGGCTCGCGCAATTATATGGGCGTCAAGAGCGCGGCGGTCGACGCCATGATCGCTGCTCTGTTGCGCGCGCGCGAGCAACCGGAATTCGTCGCTGCCGTTCGCGCGCTCGACCGCGTGCTGATCTCCGGCTGTTATGTCGTGCCGCTGTTTTATCTGCCCGAGCAATGGGTGGCGCGCTGGAGTTACATCGCGCATCCGGCGAAAACTTCGTTGTTCGGCTATTTGCCGGAAACCTGGTGGCGGCAAAAAAAGCGTGCGCCGCCATGACCGGCCCCACCATCGACGCCCTGTTTCGCGCCCGCGCCGCCCTCACGCCGGAGGCGCCGGCCCTTGCCGACGCGGTCAACCGGTCAAGCTTCACCGACGGCAGAGTCCATCGGCTGACCTACGCGCAAGCCGATCGCGCGGTCACCGCGATCGCCGCGCGGTTGCGGAGCATGGGATTGTCGAGCGACGCGACCGTGGGCATCCAGTTGCCCAACGTGGCGGAAAACATCCTGGTCCTGCTCGCCGTGTTGCGCGCCGGAATGATTGCGGCGCCGCTACCGCTGCTTTGGCGTCGCGCCGACGCTGTCGCCGCTCTGGCGCGGATCGGCACCAAAGCGCTGATCACCTGTGGGCGTGTCGGCACATTCAATCACGCGCAATTTGCCATGAGCGTCGCCGCTGACGTGTTTTCCGTTCGTTACGTGTGCGCATTCGGCCAAAATCTTCCCGACGGCATTGTGCCGCTCGACGATCTCATTGCAGCGGAAGACGGCGATCGGGGACGGCCGGCGGACCGTCAGGATGCGGATGACGCCGACACGCGTCTTGCGGCGATCACCTTCGAGGTGGGCGAAAGCGGCATTGTTCCGGTTGCGCGCAGCCATCGCGAACTTTTGGCCGGCGGCATGGCGTGGCGCGCGAAGCTGCGCTGACCGCCGACGCCGGCATCTTGTCGGCCATCGCGCCGGCCTCATTCGCCGGTATTTGCCTGACACTGCTGCCGTGGCTCATCGGCGGCGGGATTCTGACGTTGCATCATCCGTTCGATCCGGGCCTTCTGGCACATCAGCGGCGGGCAAACCGCTACGGCGCGCTCATTCTGCCCGGCCCGCTGGCATTTTCGCTTGCCGAAACCGGCGCCCTCGCGATCGAGCGCGCCGCCGGCGTGATTGCGGCCTGGCGTGCGCCGGCGCAGCTCGCAACCAGCCCGGCCTGGCACGAGAGCGATGTCGGCTTTACCGACGTCTCGATCTTCGGCGAAGCGGGGCTGATCGCGATGCGTCGCGACGATGACGGCCAGCCGCGTCCGCTTTTTGCCGACAAAGGCACCGTCGAGCTTGCGCGTACCGCGGCCGGCACACTTGCGCTGCGCGGTGCCCTTGTGCCGCACCGCATCTTTCCGCCCGGCATCGAGCGATCGGCTCTGCCCTATTTCAAGATCGGGACCGACGGATGGATCGACAGCGGTTATCCGTGCCGGTTCGTTTCCACGACCGGCGGGCTCGTCGTTACCGGCCCGCCGGCCGGCATGGTTACCGTCGGCGGCTATCGCTTTGCGCTGCGTGGACTCTCCGAGGTGGTACGGCGAATCGACGGCGCCGCCACCCTCGCCGCATCGCCCGATCCGGTCATCGGCCAGCGGCTCATCGGCATCGCCGCCGACCGTGCCGCCGTGCAGGCGGCACTTACTGCCGTCGGCATCAATCCGATTGTCGCCGCCGCCTTCCGCGACGACCGCATCGCCGCTTATTGACGCGGCGTTAAGGCCGTTTTGGCATGGTCCACGGGCCAATCGAGCATGATCCCGATCATGCGCAAATCGTAAGATGCGTTTTCCATGCCGTTACAAGGACCGTTCCTGGTTGTTGCCGACAGTCCCGCGCCGGATGTCGTCGAGGCGCTGCGTAACGCCGGTGCGTTTCCGATTATCGAAACCGACTGGGCAGGCGCCGATGATGCGCTTGCCACGGTCACGCCGGAAGCCGTGGTGACCGAGGCTTGTGCCGACGCCTCCCGCGCCGAACATTTCGCCAAGGTGCTAACCGAGCGGCTCAAGGCCGGCGACCGCGCATATACGCCGGTGCTTGCCCGCACCCGCGACGATGGCTCCGTGCAGCTTGCCGACGCGCTGGCGATCTCGGCTGCGGTGCCGGCGGTTCGCATCGCGCGGCGACTGAGCGCGGCACTGCGCGTGCGCACGCTGCACGCAACGGTACTCCGCCGCATGCAGACGCTCGCTGCGCACGGCGACCCCCCGCCGCCATTGCCGCAGAACGATGCGCTCGACGACGCCACCGTCCTGGTCGCCGGCCGGGGCCGCTCCTATCCGGCGCTCGGCGTCGCCGTCGGCGAGCGCGTCGGTCTTGTCGGCGCGCTCAGCGTCGAAAGCGCCGCCCGCGCGCTCAACACCCGCGACATCGACGGCATGGTGATCGGCGACGGCTTCGGCCCGCGCATTGTCGAAGCTTTGTTGACTGTGCTCGCCGAAGACGTCCGCTTTCGGGATTTGCCGGTCGCGGTGCTCGGCGGCCATCCGGAGACGATCGAGGATTTTTATCAGCATTTGCCCAATCTCGACCGCGTGGCGGAAGGTCCCGAGCGCCTGGTCGATCGCTTCCTGCCGTTTGTCCGGCTGCATGCCTTCGGGCAGCAGCTCAAGCGCATGCTCAAATCGCTCGACGCCAAGGGCATGCTCGATCCGACCACCGGCCTCCTCGCCCATGACGCGTTCTGGCGCGATCTCAACCGCGCGGTGGACGACGCCGAAAAGCGCGGCGTCGGTCTGTCGATCGCGCGCTTCGCCTTCGAAAAAGCCGACCGGCGCGTCAGTCTCGACGCGGCTCGGCTGGTCGCACGCTTGATGCGGCAAGTCGATTTTGCTTGCCGCGAGGCCGATAACTCGATTTTCGCGGTGTTCACCGAGACCGATCTGCGCGCCGCTCACGTCATCGCGCGGCGGATCGCCAGCGTGCTGCGGCATACCATGCTGGCGCCGGACCCGAAGCAGGGCGGCGGCATCGAGACGGCGGTGACCTTGGCGACGCTCAAGCCGAGCGATAATGTGGATTCCCTGATCTCCCGCATCGTCGGCGAGGTTGCCGGCGGCTGAACGTCGCACCATGTTTCGTTGGGCCCCTCACTCCCCGCGCAGGCGGAACCTTGGATAGGGCTTCGCTTTCCGTTCTGCAGGCTGGCGCACAACCGAAGCTCGTACGGCAAGCGAAAGCGGGTCGCGGGACGAGTGGATCGCAAAGCGGTAACTTCCGCCTAGCCTAGACTGGCACGCATCGATTCGAGAAAGACCATGACCGCTCCGCCCGATTCCACCGCGCTTCATGTCGACGTCGTCTCCGACGTGGTTTGCCCGTGGTGCTTCATTGGCAAGCATCGGCTGGAAACCGCGCTGACGCTCGTGCCGGACATCGCCGTCGCCATCAACTGGCGACCGTATTTCCTCAATCCATGGATTCCGCGCGAAGGCATCGACCGGCAGACCTATCTGGAGACCAAATTCGGCTCGGCCGAGCGCTATGCGGTGATCGCCGAGCGAGTCGCCGCGGCAGCCGCGATGGAGGGCCTCCTCTACGCCACCGACGCCATCAACCGGCAGCCCAACACGCTTGACTGTCATCGGCTGATCCTGTGGTCGCGCAGCGCCACCGATCCCGGCCGCATGAAGCAGCGCCTGATGGAACTCTATTTCTCGGAAGGCGCCGATCTGACCGATCCGAACACGCTGATCCAGGCCGCGGCCGATTGCGGCATGGACGGCGACCTGGTCCGCCGGCTGCTCGCCAGCGACGCCGACGTCGACCGCGTCGAGGCCGACGCCAACGCCGCCAAGGAAGCCGGCATCGACGGTGTCCCTTGCTTCATCTTCGGCGGCAGTGTCATCGTCACCGGCGCGCAATCGCCGGAATATCTCGCCAACGCCATCGAGCGCACCGCCGGCCGGCACACGCGGCTAAGCGCATAGTTTGCATCGTCATCCTGAGGTGCGAGCGCGAGCGAGCCTCGAAGGATCCGGCCCCGCGCATTCGGC
>JAGXAC010000174.1 GCA_019075925.1 Hyphomicrobiales bacterium
CGTCGCGTCCGGATGAATAGTGACGGGATTCACCACCATTCCCGACTCAAATTTCTTGACTTGACGAACTTGTCCAGCCTGGACCTTCGGATCGAGGTTGCGGTGAATGACGCCGATACCCCCTGCCCGCGCCATGGCGATCGCCATATGCGCCTCGGTAACGGTGTCCATGGCGGACGCTACGATCGGCACGTTGAGTGCGATGCCGCGGGTGATGCGGGCGCGAATGTCCACGTCCGAAGGCATCACGTTCGAGGGGCCCGGCTTGATGAGCACGTCGTCGAAGGTGAGCCCTTCGCGTGTATTACTTCTCGTCATCGCCAACTCCGCTTTGCCGCAACGAAAGCGGCCTTTCTGACGCGGGCGCCTCGAAAAAGCCGATTGGATGGAAAAAGCTTACGCGGGTGGGGCAGCCCCTACCCGCCATCCGACGGCCCGCTTTTGGGTTGGCGGCGGTTCCTAGCACGCTTGCGCGTCGAATCATAGATGGTGGCGCGCGGCTTGGCCGGCCAGTGCACAGCGGAGTAAATTGACCGCAATTCGAGACGAGGCAATGCGCAATAACAACAGTCGTTTTCGGCATTGGTGGGCCGTCCTCATCCTCGCATTGGCGCTGATCCAGAGCGCGAACGCGCAAGATTCTTCGGACGAACACCGCTGTACCGGCCAATGGCGCGCCACCAATGACGAGAGAATCACTTCCTGCACGACGCTGATCGACTCTGGGCGCTACCAGACGACAAACCTCGCCATCCTGCATCACGATCGGGGTATCGCGCTGCGTGCAAAAGGCGATCTCGTCGGCGCGATCAGCGATTTCAGCGAGGCGATCCAAATCAATCCCGATTACGCCCGCGCCTTGGCCGACCGCGGCAGTGCCCGGCTGGCGCAACACGATATCGATAACGCCATCGCCGACCTCGATCAGGCGATCAAGCTCGATCCCGCCGATGCGGGATCATTCATGCTGCGCGGGAACGCCTACGACCAGAAGTCCGACTTCGACCGCGCCATCGCCGACTACAATGACGCGGTCCGGCTTGCTCCGAATTATGCGGCCGCTTATTTCAATCGCGGGCTCGCGTTCCGCCGCAAAGGCGACTTCGATCACGCCGTCGCAGACTACGATCAAGCCATCAAGCTCGATCCGAAAAACGGGTCTGCTCTCAACAATCGCGGCATCGTCTGGTTCGAAAAAGGCGACTTCGACCGGGCCTTGGCCGACTACAATCAGGCACTGCGCGTCGAGCCGAATTTCGCCGCCGTCTATAACAACCGCGGCGATGTCTGGCGCGCCCGAGGCGACACCGCACGGGCGCTGGCCGACTTCGACCGTGCCATTGCGCTGTCACCGCAATTTGCCTTGGCCTACGACAATCGCGGCCTGGTTTACTACCAGCGGCACGATTACGACCACGCGATCGCCGACTTCGACGCGGCAATCCGTTTCGATCCGGCAAACGCCGATGCCTATAGCAACCGCGGCAACGCCCATGACGATAAAGGCGATCGCAACGCTGCCATCGCCGATTACAACGACGCTATCCGGATCAATCCGAAGAATGCCCGATTCTACTACGATCGCGGCATCGCCTACCGGCGTGACGGCGACTTCGACCGGGCTATTGCCGATCTTGACGAAGCGATCCGGCTTAACCCGCAACATGCCGGCGCCTACAACGAACGCGGCTACGCTTTCTACCAAAAGCACGATTTCGCGCGCGCTATTCCGGATTACGATCAGGCGATCAAGCTCAATCCGAAATTTGCCATAGCTTACAACAACCGCGGCAATGCGTTTGATGACAGGGGCGATCCCGATCACGCAATCGCCGACTATAACGAGGCGTTGCGCATCGATCCCAACTACGCGGCCGCGCTGTACAATCGAGGCATCGCTTGGCGACGCAAGGGCGACCTCGATCGAGCGATCTCGGACTACGACCAGGCGATCAAGCTCAATCCGACCGCGGCGTCCTACAACAACCGCGGCAGCGCCTGGCTGGCCAAGGGCGAGTACGAGCGCGCCGTCGCCGACCTCGATCAGGCGATCAGGCTCGATCCGCGTTTGGCGGACGCCTACATCAACCGCGGCAATGCCAAGCGCGAGCACGTGGCTTATGCCGACGCCATTGCCGATTATACGCGCGCCATCGAATTGTCGCCGAAAGCCGCGCTTGCCTATTACAACCGCGCCTGGGCGCATTATCTCGCCGGCGATAACACCCAGGCGCTCGCCGACGCTGACCAGGCGATTGCGCTGAACGCACATTCCGCCAGCGCCTTCTCCACGCGCGGACTCATTCGCGAACGGTTGGCCGATTCGGCCGGCGCGATCGCCGATTTCCGCAAGGCGCTTGAAATCGACCCAAAGTTCCAGCAGCCCGCCGAAGGCTTGCAACGGCTCAAAGCCGCCGGTCCGGCGGCGCACTAGGCCAAGATGCCGGGTAACCTGCCACCGAACTCATACAATCGCATTGTTCCGCTGATCGTCGCCTTCGCGTTGTTCATGGAAAACATGGACTCGACGGTGATCTCGACATCGTTGCCGGCGATCGCGCAGGCACTAGGGACCAACCCGCTGGCACTCAAGCTCGCCGTCACGTCCTATCTCCTCGCGCTGGCCATCTTTATCCCGGCCAGCGGCTGGACGGCCGATCGGTTCGGCGCACGCAACATTTTTCGCATCGCCATCGCTGTGTTCGTCCTCGGCTCGATTGGTTGCGCGCTGTCGCAATCGCTCGAACAACTGGTCCTCGCCCGGATCGTCCAGGGCGCCGGCGGAGCGATGATGACGCCGGTAGGCCGCCTCATCGTCGTGCGCAGCATCGACAAAACGATGCTGGTCAATGCGATGGCGTGGGTGACGATACCGGCGCTCATCGGTCCGATTTGCGGACCGCCGCTTGGCGGCTTCATCACGACTTACGCATCGTGGCATTGGATCTTCATTATCAATGTGCCGATCGGATTGATCGGCCTGATCCTGGCGTCTCGCTATATCCCCCACATCCACACCGAGCCGCCGCCGCGGTTTGATTTTATCGGTTTCGTTTTGTCCGGACTTGGGATCGGCGGATTAGCCTTCGGTCTATCAACGATGGGGCTTGAATATCTGCCGGTAACCTTCGTTGCCGTGCTGCTCGGCGTCGGCGCAGTGGCGGCGACGGCCTATATCGTGCACGCCGGTCGCACGCCTTCGCCGATACTCGACCTTCGTTTGTTCAAACTTCAGACCTTCCGCGCCAGTATTTTCGGTGGCTTCTTCTTTCGTTTGGGCATCGGCGCGTTGCCCTTCCTGTTGCCGCTCCTGCTGCAGATCGGGTTCGACCTGACGCCGTTTCAATCCGGTCTCATCACCTTCACCGGCGCGCTTGGCTCCATGTTCATGAAGGCCGCAGTCACCCGCGTGCTCAGATATTTCGGCTACCGAACCGTGCTGGTCTACAATGCCCTCATAAGCGCGGCCTTTCTCGCCGCCTGCGCCAGTTTCGTTCCGGGCATGCCGTTTGCGGCGATGATCGCCATCCTGCTGAGCGGCGGCTTTTTCCGTTCGTTGCAATTCACTTCGGTCAACACCATTGCCTACGCCGAAATCGAACCAGGGCTGGTGAGCAAGGCAACAACGCTGATGGCGGTGGCGCAACAATTGGCGCTATCGACCGGGGTTGCAGTCGGGGCGCTGGTGGTCGAGTTCACGCTGTGGGCAAAGCATGAGGCCGCGATGGGCGTTTACGACTTTTCGCCGGCTTTTCTCGTAATCGGCGCGCTTGCCGCATCGGCCAGCCTGATTTTTTTGCGGCTTGGGCCGGATGCGGGCGCCGAACTCGCCGGACGCAAAAGCGCGACGAGCGCGACGGCGGAGGAAAGAACCTCGACCTAGGTCGCCTTCACGCCGCGAAAGCCGCGCGCCAGCAGGTAAAGCTCGGCGGAATCGCTGCGGCTGGCGGGCGGTTTGACGTGCTTGACGCTGGCGAAATCACGCTTGAGCGCGGACAGCAACGCTCCCTCGGTGCCGCCTTGCAGAACCTTGCAGAGAAAACTTCCGCCCGGACCCAGGACATCGCGCGCAAAGGCAGCCGCGGCTTCCGCCAGCGCCACGATGCGCAGATGGTCGGTCTGCCGATGGCCGGTGGTGTTGGCCGCCATGTCGGAGAGAACGACGTCTGCCGTGGCGCGCGACCGATCGCCGAGCAACGCTTTCAGGCGCTCCGGCGCGGCCTCGTCCAGGAAATCCAGCAGCACGAATTCGACGCCGGCAACCGGTTTCATCTCGAGAATATCGAGTGCGATGACGCGCCCGGTTTGCCCGACCCTTTTCGCGGCGATCTCGCTCCATCCGCCCGGCGCGGCGCCGAGATCGACGACATTCATGCCGGGCTTGAATAAGTGATACTTGTCGTCGATCTCAGCAAGCTTGTAGGCCGCGCGGGAGCGCAGTCCTTCGCGCTTCGCCCGCGCCACGTATGGATCGCTGATCTGGCGCTCGAGCCAAGTCCGCGATGACAGCGTACGACGTTTGTCCCGCTTAAGCCGCGCCATGATGCGTCAGGCTGCGCCCCATACTCCGTCGGCGCGCATCATCTCGACCAGCATGCCTTCGCGCAGGCCGCGATCGGCAACACGCAGCCGCGGACATGGAAAGAAGCGGCGAATGGCATCGAGAATGGCGCAACCGGCGAGGACCAGATCGGCACGCTCGGTGCCGATACAAGGATTGGCCGCGCGCTCGTCAAAGCTCATCGCCATGAGTTCGCCGACCACGCGTGAAATCTGCTGATCGGACAACCAGCAGCCGTCGACACGGCGGCGGTCATATCGGCGCAACTTGAGAAATACGCCGGCGATCGTTGTCACCGTGCCGGAGGTACCGAGCATGTGGAAATCGTCAAGTCCGCTGCGATGATCGGCGGCGAATTTCGCAACGAAGCCGGCTACCTCATCCACCATCGCGTCGTAGACTTCGCGCGGCACCGACTTGCCGCCGTAGCGCTCGGCGAGTGTTACGACGCCGACCGGCAGCGACGTCCAGCCGAGAATATCAGGCAATGGCGGTCCGTGCCGGCCGCCGTTTGGCCGGCCCAGTCGCACCAGCTCGGATGAGCCGCCACCAATGTCGAAGAGAATGACTCCGGAAGCCACCGGATCGAACAACTCGGTGCAGCCGGCCGCCGCCAACCGTGCCTCGGTCGCGGAATCGACGATTTCCAGTTCAAGACCGGCCTGCTCGGCGACCCGCGCACGGAATGTTTCGCCGTTCTCCGCGGCGCGACAGGCCTCGGTCGCAATGAGCCGCGCCCGCTTGACTCCACGCGCGCGCATTTTGTCGCGGCAGACCAAGAGCGCGTCGACCGCACGGGTAATGGCAGCTTCGCTGATGCGGCGGGATGCGGCCACGCCCTCGCCTAGGCGAATGATACGGGAGAAGGCATCGACGACCCGAAAGCCGTCCGCGGTCGGGCGTGCGATCAAAAGCCGACAATTGTTGGTGCCGAGATCGAGCGCCGCATAGGTGTTGCCGGCGTGCTCGCTGACGCCGCCCCGGAGGTCATCGCGACGGATGCCGTATGGCGTTCGACGAGGCCAGCGCCTGCGCGACGCTCCACGCCCGTCGAGGCCGCCGGTCGGCGGGGCCTCCTCGCTCATTCCATACCTTCCTGCCGCACCGGAGTTCTGCGCTCTACGGTGGGCGTGTTTTAATCGCTAAATCCGAGCCAATGTAACAGGCGTGGGGCGGGCGGCCAATACTGCGCTTCTCCAGCCTACGAGCCATGTTCCCGACGACGCTTGTCCCGCTTCGGCAAGTCCACTATGTCACCGTCACATTATCTTGCGGACGACGGAAATGGATTTGCGCGCACCAGCCGACCGGCCTGCGGAGAAATTATCCGAAGCCGATGCGGCGGCTGAAAGGTTGGCGGTCCAGAAATTCGCCGTGGGACAATCTGTCCCGCGCAGCGAAGACCCGATGCTTCTACGCGGACACGGACGCTATACTGACGACGTCAGCCTTGCCGGCCAGGCTCACGCAACGATGGTGCGCAGCCGTCACGCGCACGGCATCATCCGCGCAATCAACGCCGACGCGGCGCGGAAGATGCCTGGCGTGCTGGCGATCTACACCGCAGCCGATCTGGAAGCCTACGGGCCGCTCAAATGCGTCGTTCCGCTGAAGAATCGCGACGGCACGCCCATGCTCAAGCCGTGGCGCGGCGCGCTGGCCAAGGACAAAGTCCGCTACGTTGGCGACCCGGTCGCGTGCGTAATTGCCGAGTCGAACCTCGCCGCGAAGGACGCCTCCGAGGCCGTCGAGGTCGATATCAAGACCATCCCCTCGGTCATATCCGCCGACGCCGCTGCGCGCGACGGCGCTCCGCGCCTTTATGATGACGTACCCGGCAATATCCCGCTCGATTTTCACTTCGGCGACTCCGCCGCCGTGGAAGCCGCTTTTGCAAAAGCCAAGCACGTCACGCGCTTAAAGCTCGTGAACAGCCGCCTCGTCGTTAATGCGATGGAGCCGCGCGCCGCGGTTGCCGCCTTCGAAGACGGCCGCTTCACTTTTTATGTCGGTTCGCAGGGCGTTACCGGAATGCGGGCGCAAGTCGCGGATGCGTTCGGCGTCGATCCAAAATCCGTGCGCGTCGTGACCGGTCACGTCGGCGGTTCGTTCGGAATGAAGGGCGTGCTGTTCCCCGAGTATGTCTGCATACTACATGGCGCACGCGCGCTTGGCCGTCCGGTCAAATGGACCGACGAGCGTTCCGGCAGCTTTTTTTCCGATAGCCACGGTCGCGATCAAGAGTTCCTGGGTGAGCTCGCTCTCGCCGAAGACGGCACATTTCTGGCGATAAGGCTTACCGGCCTTGCCGATATGGGAGCGTTTCTCTCCCCGATGGGACCGTTTCCGGGCACCGTCAATATCGTCAAGAACGTTCAGAGCATGTATCGGACGCCATTGATCGAGGTGTCGTCGAAATGCGTTTTCACCAACACCATCCAGATTGGCCCCTATCGCGGCGCCGGACGGCCGGAAGGCAATTACTTCATGGAGCGTCTGATCGACGCGGCCGCCGCCGAAACCGGAATCGATCGGGTTACGCTGCGCCGGCGCAATCAGATTCGGACCCGCGACTTGCCGTACAAAACCGCCTCGGCGGTGACATACGACAGCGGCGACTTCGTCGACCTCACCAAGCAGGCGCTCGAACTCG
>JAGXAC010000018.1 GCA_019075925.1 Hyphomicrobiales bacterium
TGCCGCCGGCCAGGAGATGAATCGGAGCGCGGCGAGAATGCCGAGAACGGCGGCGGTTGCCGCCACGATCGTCGAGCCGAGCAGCAGCGCTGGTCCGGCATCGGCGGGCGCGCGGTCTTGGCGCAGCGGCAGATGCCCACTGGCCGCCAGCCCGTGCAGCGCCGCGGCCAGGACGAGCGCCACGAACAGCGCGAGCGGCACGATCTCACGGTTCGGCAATACGTCGTTCCCCCTGCGGCGCTTGACCCGGTCCAGCTAATATATGAGACATATATCACAACCACCGGGGCCGGGAAACGGTCGATGGCAACCAGCACGGACAGCAAGAGCGGGACGACGGCGCCGGCGGCGAACAAGCCCGATGCCGAGCGCAAGAAGCGCACCATCACCGAGATTCGCGAGTCAAAAAAGACCGGCGAGAAAATGGTCTACATGTCGGTGCCGGATTATACCTCGGCCAAATGGGCCGAGCTCGCCGGCATCGACGTCGCGGTGGTCGGCGACTCTCTGGCAATGGTCGCGCACGGCCACGCGAGCACCATCCCGGCCACCATGGACATGATGGTGATGCATGCGCAGGCGGTCCGGCGCGGCGCCCCCAACACCTTCTCGCTCGGCTGCATGCCCTACCAGAGCTACCACACCGTGGAGCGGGCGCTGACCAACGCCACGCGGTTCATGCAGGAGGCGTTGTGCGACGCGGTCAAGCCGCAAGGCGGCAAATCGCAGGCCCACATTTTGCGTGCGCTGGTCGACGCCGGAATCCCGACCGCCTCGCATATCGGGCTGACGCCGCACACCATCGCCATGTTCGGCGGCTTCAAGATTCAGGGCCGCACCGCCGATGCGGCGATGAAGATTCTCGAAGACGCGCTGGCGATCGAGGATGCCGGCTGCTTCATGCTGGAATTCGAGGCGGTGCCGGCGAAAATCGCCCGGCTGATTTCGGAGCAGCTCACCATCCCGACCATCGGCATCGGTGCGGGCGTCGGCTGCGACGGGCAAATCTTGCTATGTTACGACCTGCTCGGCGTGTTCACTGACTTCAAGCCGAAATTCACCAAGCGCTATACCAAGCTGACCGAAGTCGCCGTTGCCGGCATCACCCAATACATCAGGGAAGTGAAGGACGGTTCGTTCCCGGACGATGAACATTCCTATTCGGTCAACGAAGCCGAGTACGAGAAGTTCGCGGCGATGGTCGCCAAACGAAAGCAGATGTGACATGCCGCGGCCGCAAACCGCCGCATTGCGACGGCCGCGCCAAAGCGTGCGAACCGCGCCGACCGATACGCTGACTGACCAGGCTTATCGGCTGATCGAGGAGCAAATCGTCACGCTGCGGCTCAAGCCGGGCGACGTTCTTTCCGAGCAGATGCTGTCGGCGACATTCAAGATCGGCCGTACCCCGATCCGCGAAGCCCTGCATCGGCTGGCGCACGAAGGGCTGGTGACGATCCTGCCGCGCAAGGGCATCCTGGTCACCGACCTCAACCCGCGCCACCAGCTTTTGGTGCTGGAAGTGCGCCGCGAACTGGAGCGGCTATTGAGTCGGGCCGGCGCCGAGCGGGCGACGGCCGAGCAGCGCGAACAACTGCAGGAGATCGCCCGCGGCATGGACCGCGCCGCCAAAGGCAACGACGACATCGCTTTCATGCGGCTCGATCGCGAGTTCAACCGTGTCATGGTAGATTCCGCCCATAACGGCTACGCCGCGCGTTCGATGAAACTCATCCAGGGACTGTCGCGACGGTTCTGGTACATGCACTATCGGGAGGCCGCCGATTTGCCGCTGTGCGCACGCTTGCACGCCAATCAGGCGCGCGCGATCGCGCAGGGTAACGGCGAAGCGGCTGCCCGCGCCAGCGACAAGCTGATCGATTACGTTGAAGCTTTCACCCGCGCCACGGTGTCGATGCGGCCATGAAAATCTACGAGGGCAAGCGCACCATCGATGGCCTCGTCGTCACGGTCGACGGCAACAGGCTGGCGGAGCATTACGAGGTCAAGCAATTCACCAGGCGCGGCTTCGAATGGACCTATGAAGGGGCGAGCCCGCAGCAACTGGCTCTGGCGATCCTGGTCGAACATCTCGGCGACGCCGAACGCGCCGTCGCGCTGTCGGAACCGTACATGCAAGACGTGATCGCCAATCTCGACAACGAGTGGCGGCTGACCGGTGATGACGTCGATGCCTATCTGCGCGCGAGCCGCGGCCGCTAGGCGCATTGTCGCCGGCTGCCGGCTGTGATAGATGCGTGATATATCAGGCGACAGGAAGCCGCGGCCGTGAGCGGCCGCATTGGGAGACCCGGCCATGATCAGCCAGCGCCAGATCGAATTCCGCCAGGAATACCGTTCCCGCATCCTCGGCTGGTATGACGGTTACCTGCATCTGATCATCATCTACGCCATGGGTGCCGCGGCGTTCTACATCTATGTCGAGCACATCCACCGGGTGACCGCGCTGGAATGGCTGACGGTGCCGCTGACCTTCCTGCTCACTAATTTGTTCGAGTGGGCGGTGCATAAATACGTGATGCACCGGCCGATCGACATCAAAGGCCTGCGGTCGATCTACGAGCGGCACACGCTCAATCATCACCAGTTCTTCACCGACGAGGAAATGCGCTTCCGCGATCACAAGGATTGGCGGGTGACGGTGTTCCCGCCGTTCGCACTGGTGGTATTCATCCTGATGTCGCTGCCCGCTGCGGCCATTCTCGGCTCGATCTTCACCGCCAATGTCGGCTGGCTGTTCATGGCAACCACCAGCGGCATGTATCTGATCTATGAGTTCATGCACTTTTGCTGCCACGTCGACGAAAACGCCTTCGTCCGCCATTGCCCATTCGTCAACTCGCTGCGCCGGCACCACACCGCGCACCACAACGCGCGACTGATGATGGAGGTCAACATGAACCTGACCTTCCCGATCGCCGACTGGTTCTTCGGCACCTCGGATCTCGACCGCGGCCTCGTCGGCACCTTGCTCAATGGCTATGAGACGCGCTTCCTGAAGAAGAACCTGCGCGGTCGCCCGCGGTTGCCCAACGAGGCGGCGGCGACCCCGGTCGGCACCAACTAGACCTCGCGGACAGCCGAATGCCAAACGATGTCAAAGCAGTTCTGTCGGCCATTGCGCTGATCGTCGGCGCGGTCCTCGCCTTTTGGAGCGGATCGCCGATCCGCCACGGTTTTTCCACCTTCGTCGTCGTCACCACGATCTTCATGGTCGCGTCGATGTGGATTTTCCCGGAAGCCGGCGTGAAGAAGGGCGATGTGAAGCGGGTGAAGTAGCTCCGAGTTGTCGGGACCGGCCGGCGCCGCGCGCCGCGCCAAGCGAACCGGCGGGCTACCGCGGCAGTCCGGCCCTGCACAAGGCGTCGTAGTGATGCTCGCGATCTTCCTTTCGCTTGTAGTGCAGCGTACGCATATAGGCTTCGACGCGAAATCCCGGCTCGCGCTTGAGCACTTCCGCCGCGTGTTGATGGGCCAGAGCTTCATTGCCGCTGGCGGCGTGACAAGCGGCGAGCAGCGCGTGGTGCAGATGGTCGGGCGCGCTGAGCCGGCCGAGCGCGGTAATCGCCTCGCCGTAGCGGCGCGCGGCGAAATAGGCCCGCGCCAGATGGTTCCAGAAACGTTCAGGGTGGTAGGGGTTGAGCCGCATCGCCTTCTCGATCCAGACGATGCCCTCTTCCGGCTGGCCGATCCACGTCAGCATCTCGCCCTGCTGCACGACGATCAGATCGTCGTTCGGGTTGAGGCTCAAAGCCCGCTGCTGATGGAAAGCAACCTTGTCGAAATCGCCGTTGGCGATGTTGACGGCGGCGAACAGCCGATGGACGTCGCTGTCATTGCTGTCGAGCTGTAGCGCCTTCTGCATCTCGAACTTCGATTCCTCGAAGGCCACTTGTGGGTCCCTGGCGTAGCCATTGACGAAGGCTTGGCCGAGCGTACACGCCCGCCAGGCACGGGCATGCGCATAATTGGGGTCGAGCGCGATGGCGCGATCGAGAAAGTGCAGGGCGGCTTCGTTGTCGGCGGGCGTCGAGCGGTGGTGCAGAAGCTTGCCGGCCAGCAAGCATTCATAGGCGGCCATGTTGTCGGTCGGCTTGCGGGCGACGCGCTCGCTGGTTGCCGCCTCCACGCGTCCCGGCAGGGTCGCCACAATTGCAGTCGTCATTTCGTCCTGCAAGGCGAAGATGTCGTCCAGTTGGCGGTCATAGCGCTCCGCCCAGATATGGCGGTCTGCCTCGGCGTCAATCAACTGCACGGTGATGCGCACGCGATTGCCGGATTTACGCACGCTGCCTTCCACCGCGTACTGGACGCGAAGCTCGCGCGCCACTTGCCGCACATCGACTGACTGTCCCTTGTATTTGAAAGCGGTGTTGCGCGAGATGACGAACAAATGCTTGAAGCGCGACAACTCGGTAATGATGTCCTCGGTCAGGCCATCGGCGAAGAATTGCTGCTCCGCTTCGTCGCTCATGTTGGTGAACGGCAGCACCACGATCGAGGAGCCGGTCGCCGTCGCCGCTGTTGCGTCGAGCGAGTGGCCGGCGGCGCGCGGCGAAATTCCGTAGGCGCGAACCGGCTCGGCGAAGTTCTTGACCCGCTGTTCGCCCATGTCCCTGTAGGACAGCGGCAACTTCTGTCGCACGTGCTGATAGACTGTTTCCGAGATGCAGATGCCGCCGGTCTCGGCCAGCGTCTCCAGGCGCGCCGCCAGATTGACGCCGTCGCCGTAGATATCGTCGCCGTCGACGATGACATCGCCGAGATTGACGCCGATCCGCAGTTGCATGCGCCGATCCTGCGGCAGCGAGGCGTTGCGCGCCTCCATGTCCCGCTGGATGTCCACGGCGCATTGCACCGCATTGACGATGCTGGCGAACTCAGCCAGGACGCCGTCGCCCATCAGCTTGACGAGACGGCCGGAATATTTTTCGAGCAACGGCTCGAGAACTTCGCGTCGCCGGAGCCGGAGCATCGACAGCGTTCCGGACTCGTCCGTGCCCATGAGCCGGCTGTAGCCCACCACGTCGGCGGCTAGGACGGCTGTCAGGCGGCGTTGGTCTCGCTCATCGCTCATGGTTTGTCGCAACCGCGGGGTTCCGCGACTAATTATAGTCGGATTTGGGTAGCGGCAAGGCAGCCGCGGAGGGCGCTTCGAGGCGGGGTGGTGTAATCATGGTTTATGCAACGATCGAACGGCGAGCGACGCCGATCAGCCGGTCGAGCCGCGTGCGGTCCTGCTTCAACGGCTCGCTCATGCCGTCGTAGGTGATGCGGCCGCGGTCCATCACTACGATTCGCGGCGCCAGATCGAGCGCAAGCCGGGTATTTTGCTCGACGACAACAAGGGTTAGCCCCTGCGCGTCGGCCAAGTGTCGGATCGCACGCGTCAGCTCTTCGACGTTTACCGGCGCCAGCCCCTCCGACGGCTCATCCATCAGAATCGCCGCCGGGTTGCCGACGAGCGCGCGTGCAATCGCCAGCATTTGCTGCTCGCCGCCGGACAACTGGCCGCCCCAATTCCGCTGGCGCTCCTGCAGCTTGGGAAACAGCTCGAACACCGAGGCGACCGTCCAAGATCCCGGCCGTGCCGCGACTTCGAGATTTTCCCGCAGCGTGAGCGAGGGAAATATCTCGCGCTCCTGCGGCACGTAACCCAGTCCCGCCGCCACGCGCCGGTGCGGCGGAAGCCTGCTGATGTCGCGGCCGTGCAGACGGATGACGCCGCGATGCAGCGTCGTATGGCCCATGACGGTGGACAGCAGCGTCGTCTTGCCGACGCCGTTGCGTCCGATGATCGCCAACGTCTCGCCGGCTTTGACGCCAAGCTGCACGTTCTCGATGATCACGGTCTCGCCGTAGCCGCCGGAAACCGCGTCGAGTTCGAGCGCCAATGCGGAGTCAGCCACGGGACGGCTCCCGTTTTTCGCCGAGATAGATCGCGCGTACGCGCGGATCGGCGGAAATCTCGTCCGGAGTGCCTTCGGTCAGCACTGCTCCGGCAGCTAAAACGGTGATCCGCCTGGCGAAACGAAACACGACGTCCATGTCGTGTTCGATAATCAGCACGGCGATATTCGGATCGAGCTGCGAGATCACATCGAGGATCAGATGGCTTTCCGACGACGGCACGCCGGCCGCCGGCTCGTCGAGCAGCAGTAGCTTCGGCCGCTGCGCCAGCGCGATGGCGATTTCGACGAGGCGCTGCCGGCCGTAGGGTAATTCGCGCACCGGCCGGCTTGCATCGGAGATCAGCGCCAGCGATTGCAGATGATCAAGCGCTTCCGCGATCACCGCGGTTTCGCGGCCGGCGGATCGCCATAACCGGTTGCACGCGCCGGTGCGCTCGCCGATCGCCAGATAGATGTTTTCCAGCACGGTGAGGTTGCGAAAAAGCTGATTGACCTGAAAGGTGCGGGCGATGCCTCGGCGGGTGCGCGCCGCTTGCGACAGCGAGGTAATCTCGTCGCCGTCGAGCAATACCTTGCCGGACGACGCCCGCACTCGGCCGGTGATCAGATTGACCAGAGTGGTTTTGCCGGCGCCGTTCGGCCCAATCAAGGCATGGCGGGCGCCGCGCGGCAAAGCGAGGCTGATGCCGCTCGCGACTTCCAGCGCGCCAAAGTTTTTCCGCAAGTCGCGGATTTCGAGCGCTGCCGCGGTCATGGCTGGGTACGCCATCGCAACAGCCGGTCGACGTTCAGCACCCTGAGCAACGTGCCGCGCCGGACAAGTAAAACGACGCCGATCAGCAACAGCCCGACGCCGAACTGCCAGAATTCGGGGCTCGCCTTCGCCAGCTCATTTTGCAGCACCATGTACAGCGCGGCGCCGATGAAAGCCCCGTACAGCCGGCCGGCGCCGCCGAGGATGAGCATGACCAGTACCGCCGCCGACTGGTCAAAGTCGAACACGCCAAGCGTGACGAAAGCGTTGGTCTGGGCAAACAGCGCGCCGGCGATGCCGGCGACGGCGGCCGAGATGGTGTAGGCAACTACCAGCCGCCAATGCACCGGTGAGCCGATCGCGTTCATGCGGCTGACGTTCTCCCGGATGCCGACCAGCGCTTGGCCGAACGGCGAATGGACGATCCGCCGCACGCAATAAAACACGATCAACAACACCCCGAGGCAATACAGATAATAGGTGTGGCCATAGATGTCGTAGTTGAACCGCCCGAACAGCGGCGCGATGTTGACGCCTGGAATGCCGTCATAACCGCCGGTGAAGTCGCGAAACAGATTGCCGCATTGCTGAAGCATAATGGTGGTCGAGAGCGTCAGAACCAGGAAGGCAAGGCCGCGGTAGTGCAGCAGGAGCCAACCGGACAGGAAGCCGGCAACGGCCGCGACGAGCGCACCGCACAGCACGCCGGAAATCGGTTCGCTCCAGCCGAGATCGATAATCAGAAGCGACGCGCCATAGGCGCCGAGGCCGAAGAATGCCGCATGGCCGAGCGTGACGATCCCGGCATAGCCGAGAATCAAATCGAGTGACAGCGCAAACACGATCATGATCAAGGTTTGGCTGCCCAACACCATCTGGTTCGGAAAAATGAAAAACGCTGCGACGGCGGCGAGCCACGGCAGCGCTTCGGGGGGGCTGAAACGGCCGCGCCGCGCCAGCAGGCCGGCGGCGCGCGCGCGTTCGGCTGCAATCTCGCCGCCTGCATACGGCGACAGGGATTTACTCGCGTCCATAAAGTCCCGTCGGCTTGAACAGCAGGATCAGCACCGCAACCGCGTAGATGGCGAAGGTGCCGGCGTCGGAGAAAAAATATTTGCCGGCGGTATCGGACATGCCGAGCACCAGCGCGCCGACGAGCGTCCCCCATATGCTGCCGGAGCCGCCGACCGCGACGACCAGCAGAAAGAAGACCAGATAGATGATGGCGAAGTTCGGGGTGAGGCCGAGCAACTGAATGGCAAGGCCGCCGCCCAGCGCGGCGAGCCCGCTGCCGACGGCGAACGTGATGGTGAACAACAGATCGACGTCGATGCCGACCGATTGCGCCATACGCCGGTTGTCCACCGAGGCGCGGATCTTGGCGCCGATATTGGTGCGGTCGAAGCCGTACCACAGAGCGGCAACCAGCGCCGCGCCGACGACGATCAGGAACACGCGATAGGCCGGGAAGCTCCGCGCGCCGACATTGATCTGGCCGGCAAGATAATCGGGAATCCGGATGGCGTGCGTCAGCGGCCCGTAAAAATAGGTATAGGCGGCAATCGCCATGAACGTCAGCCCGATGGTCATCAGCACCTGATCAAGTTCGCCGGCGCCGTAGAGCCTGGCATAGAGTGCGCGTTCGAACAGCACACTGGCGGCGCCGACGACGACGAAGGTGATGGCAAGCGCGCCGAGAAACGGCACGCCCCACGTGCTCGTCGCAGTCAGGACGAGGTAGCCGCCCGCCATGGCGAACGCGCCGTGCGCCAGATTGACGAAGCCCATCAGTCCCATCGTCACCGACAGGCCGATCGACACGATAAAAAGGAACATCGACCAGGCCAGGCCGTCGAACAGGATGCTGACGATGGTGTTGACCATGGGCGACACGCTTCAACCCCGGCGTCGATGCGCCAGCCGCGGCGAGGATACCGGCCGCGGCCGCCGGCGCAAAGCCGATCGCGCCGAAGTCGCGCGCGTTACAAACCCGATCCGCAGCGGCCGAGCTTGAGAACCTTGCACTCGTCCTTCACCGCCGGGTAGGTCTCCAGCACCTTGATGCCGAGCTTGCCGTCTGCTTTCTTGATGACCTCCTCGGCGCGCTCCGGCTGAATGATGTCGCGCGTTTGCGGATCGATCTCGATCGGTCCGCGGACGCCTTCGTGCTTCCATCCCTTCAGCGCATCGATCACTTTGGCGCCGTCGTCCAAGTTGCCATGCAGCGTGTTGATGACGTGGAAGATGCCCGCCATCGTATCCATGCCGGCCGCCGACATGAAATCGGGATAGGAGTTCGGACCGTAGGCCTCGTGCCACGCTTTGACGAAGGCCTGATTGCCCGGGGTGTCCAGGTCGTCGGAATAGCTTGCCATCACCACCAGGCCGATGGCCGCGTCGCTCATATGCGCCAGTTCATAATCGGGAATGAGATCCATCGGGCCGATCAGCCGGATGCCGGCTTTACGCATGTTGAGGTCGCCGTAGGTCTTCATCACGCCGGCGGCGTGCGAACCGGACGGAACGAAGACGTAGAAACAATCGGGATGCTCGTCCTTCACGCGCTGGAAAAACGGCGTAAAGTCCGGCACCGGCCCCGGCGGTCCCAAGCGGACCTCGTCGACCACCTTGCCGCCGGCTTTTTCAAAAGCGGTCTTGAAAGCCAGCGTCGAATCCTGTCCCGGCGGAAAATCGGTGAAGGCGGCGGCGGCGGTTTTACAGTTGAACTTCGTCGCCGCGTAGGTGCCCATCGGGTAAGCCGGGTCCCACATGCTGAACGAAAAGCGCGCGATGTAGGGCGACAAATTGGTAATCCACGCGGTGCCCGCATTGGCGATGAGCATCGGCATTTTGACCTGCGTCACCAGCGGCGCCACCGCGATGGCCGACGGCGAAAACACAAAACCGGTAAGCAACTTCACTTTGTCGTTGGTGATGAGTTCGGTGACCACGGTTCTGGCATTGGCGCCGGAAGGCGGACCTTCGTCGCGTTTGATCAGTTCGATCTTGTTGTCGCCGAGGTCCTTGGCGTGCAGCTTGACGTAAAGGTCGAATGCCTTGTCGATTTGATTGCCGAGATCGGACATCGGACCCGAATACGGCAGCACGACGCCGATTTTGATCGTCTCTGCGCTGGCCGCTCCGAGGGAGCAAAATCCGAACAGCGCAGCTGCAAGCGCTCCGGCGACCTTCATGATGCGTCTCCTTGGGTTTCTTCCCAACACGCGAGCGTTCCACGATGGGCGAGGTTTGCTCTTGATTTTGGGCAGTTTCGCACGTCAATTCTGCAATGGCAAAATCGGCCACGGACAAAACAAAAGCCGCGTCGGTGTGCCGCATAGAAAGCGGTGTGTTGCGGCGGGGCAGGCAGGACAATGACGAAGCGGATCGACGGGAGGGCGCGCGCAGACCGTTTGGTCGCCGATGTCGCGGCAGCGGCCGCACAGCTGAAAGCCGTCGCCGGCTTGGCGCCGGGGCTTTGTGCCGTTCTGGTCGGCGACGATCCAGCCAGCCAGGTATACGTTCGCAACAAAGGCAAGGCGGCGATCGCGGCCGGGATCAACAGCTTTCAGGAACATTTGCCGGCGAGCGCCAGCGAAGCCGAACTGCTGGCGTTGATCGCCGGGCTCAATTCCGACGATCGGGTTGACGGCATTCTGGTGCAGTTGCCGCTGCCCAGGCATATCGATCCCCAGCGGGTCATCGACGCCATCGATCCCGGCAAGGATGTCGATGGCTTCCACGCGCTCAATGTCGGCCGTTTGTGGAGCGGCGGATGGAACCGCGCGCTGCTGCCGTGCACGCCTTACGGCTGTCTGCTGATGCTGCGCGGCGAGTTGACCGATCTTGCCGGCGCCGATGCGGTCGTGCTCGGGCGTTCCAACATTGTCGGCAAGCCGATGGCGGCGCTGTTATTGGCGGAGAACTGCACCGTCACGCTGGCGCATTCTAAAACCCGTGACATCGCCACGCTCTTGCGCCGCGCCGATATTCTGGTGGCGGCGGTGGGTCGGCCGGAATTCGTGCGCGGCGACTGGATCAAGCCGGGCGCCGTCGTCATCGACGTCGGCATCAATCGCGTTTCGGCCGCTGATGGAAAATCGACGCTCGTCGGCGACGTGGCGTTCGCCGAGGCACAAGGAATTGCCGGCGCGATCACGCCGGTGCCGGGCGGCGTCGGCCCGATGACCATCGCCTGTCTGTTGCGCAATACGTTGATCGCCGCGTGCCGCCGGCGCGGCCAGGCGGAGCCGCAACTCTAGATGCCGATCCGGGCCAGTTGAGTCGGACTAGGGGCTCAGCCGGACTCAGCCGGTCTCGCAGTGAGTTTTAGCAACGCGACGAACAACGCGCCGATGAAACAGGGGATCGCCGCGGCGCGAGCGGCCCGAAGCCGAGCGCGCCGAGCGCCGCGCCAAGGAGCGCAGCGGAAAAGACCGGTCCGAGGGCTTGGCGCGACAAGTGCAACGCCTCGGCGATTGCGGGCGCGGTATAGCCGATCGCCTGGGTATCGTAGCCGTCGAACGCAGCCGCCAACATGCACGGCACCAGGATGCCGATCTGATAGGCGGTGATCGGATGCCGGTCGATCGTGTCGCTTACATTGACGGTTGTGGTCATCGCTCGTTCGAATCCGGGTGCCGGCGCGTATGCCGCACTGGCCTAGCATGCCGTCAGATCATAGGATCGAGTCAAACGGGAGGTGTATGGGCATGAACGTGGCGACCGCCGAAAAAGTAAAGACCCTGAGCGCGTGCCTGGGAACCTACGCGCACACCAAGGCGCTCAAGGGCGGCGACATCAAATCCGATAAGGTGTCGCTTGCCTTCACCGAGATCAATCCAGTCAATCGCGCGTTCATGCTGATGGCGCGCGAGCAGAAGTTCGACGTGTGCGAGATGGCGATCGCCACGTACTTGCAGGCCAAGGCCTATGGGAAGCCGATCATGCTGCTGCCGGCGACCATGATGGCGCGTTTTCAGCACGGCGCGCTGCTCTACAACGCCGAACGCGGCACGCTGCGGCCGCAAGATCTGGCCGGCCGCCGCATCGGCGTGCGCGCCTTCTCGCAGACCACCGGCGTCTGGATCCGCGGCATCTTGTGGAAGGATTATGGGCTCGATCTCTCCACAGTGAACTGGGTCACCTTCGAGGACGCTCACGTCGCCGAATATCGCGATCCGCCCGGCGTCGAGCGCGCCGCGGCCGGCAAGGACATCGCCAAAATGCTGATGGATGGCGAGCTCGATGCGGCTATCTTCGGCGGCGCCATGCCCGGCGATCCGCGACTGAAAAGTGTCATTCCCGATCCGGAAGCCGCCGGCAAAGCCTGGTGCGAAAAGCACGGCACCGTGCCGATCAACCATATGGTCGTCGTCAAGGATACTCTCGCGAAGTCCGACCAGGGCGTCGTGCGCGAAGTCTTTCGCATGCTGCTCGCGAGCAAGAAAGCGGCAGGTTTGCCTGCACCCGGCGCCGTCGACTTCGTTCCATTCGGTTACGATGCAGTGCGGCCGGCGCTCGAATTGATGGCCAGTTACGCCGCGGAAATGAAGCTCATTCCGCGCCGTTACGCAGTCGAGGAATTGTTCGACGACACGACGCGTGCCCTGCACGTCTGACGGCGGCGGGCGGCTATCCGGTAAAGTTGCGATCGATCAGGACGCCAATCAGAACGCCCGCCAGCGCGGCGGCGATGCCGATGCAGACCGTTTCCAGCACGGTGCGTAGTATGTCGCGTTCGGCGATACGGGCGCGTCCAATGCCGAGCCCGATCAGCAGCGCCATAGTGACGACGCCGGAAATGACTCTCGCTTGCGGGATCGGTGCGAACACGAACGGCAGGATCGGCACCGCCGCCGCCAGAAAGTCGGCCAGCAACATCCATAGCGCCTGCTCCCAGGGGTTGAGCGGCTCGTCCGCCTGACTTTGCAGCGCCAGCATCAAACCGCCGAGCGCCGCGCGGTCGCCTTGCACGGCGCCGCTCAGTGCCGTCGATTGCTCGCGCGTCAGACCGGCGGCTTTGAACCGGTTCGGCAGCGAAGCCGAGAACGCATCGAGCTCCCGGTCGGATTGCACCGAAGAGCGCCGTGCGTTGATCGCGTCTCGCGTCGTTTCAACATCGAGATAGGCCCCAGCCATCATCGAAACGGCGGCCGCTACCGCGCCGGAGGCGCCGGCGATCAGCACGGTCGCGCTGCTGGTGGTGGTCGCGGCGACGCCGAAGATCAGTCCAAAGATGGAGACGGTGCCGTCTTCCATTCCGAACACCACGGTGCCGGCGGAATTGGCCAGCGAGCTTTGCAGCCGCCGGAAAGCTGCGACGATGGTCATGATCGGCGGCCCCCCTCGTTCGGATTCCCCAGCACAAATTTACCGATTGCCCTCAATATGATATTGATAATCGGCCAGGAGAGAGCGGCGATGCAACTGCAATCGCTCGGCTATGTCGGCATCCGCAGCAACGCGTTGGAAGATTGGGCGGCCTACGGCACCCGCTTCCTCGGCATGCAGCTCGTCGATCAAAGCAAAAACACGTTGGCGCTGCGCATGGACGATCGCAAGCAGCGCGTCGTCATTGCGGCCGGCGAAGGCGAAGGACCGTCCTTCTACGGCTGGGAAACGGCGGATGCGGCGGCACTCGAGGCGCTCGCGGCGCGTCTTGAGGCGGCGGAGATAGAGGTCGCCCGCGGTTCACGCGCGCTCGCCGAGGAGCGGCGCGTCAAGGACTTGATCGTCTTTGTCGATCCTGTCGGCACCCGGCTGGAAGCGTTCCACGGCGCTGAAATTGCGGCCCAGTCGTTTGAGCCGGGGCGCGCGATTTCCGGGTTCCGCACCGGGCCGCTTGGGATGGGACATGCCGTGCTCACGGCGGAGCGGATCGATGAGGTCGTGCCTTTCTACACCGATCTGCTCGGCTTCCGGCTCAGCGACTATTTCGTGCGTCCGTTCAAAGCCTATTTCTTCCATCTCAACCCGCGCCACCACAGCCTCGCTTTCATCGAAAGCGGTACGAACGGCATCCATCATCTGATGGTTGAGCTCTGTTATCTCGATGATGTCGGGCAAGCCTACGACTTGGCGCTGCGCCAGCCAGAAAAGATCGGCACCACGCTCGGCCGCCACACCAACGATCAGGTGACGTCGTTCTACTCATGGTCGCCGTCGAAGTTCTTGGTGGAGTATGGTTGGGGTGGCCGCTCGATCGATCCGTCGAACTGGAAACCGCAGCTGCGCACCGACGGTCCGAGCCTGTGGGGGCATGATCGCCTGTGGCTGCCGCCGGACAAGCGCGAGGACGCGCGCGACCTGCGCATCAGCGTTGCCGCGGCCGGCGGCCGCGAACCGCTCAACGTCATGGACGGAAATTACCTGCGGGCGCGCGACGTTTGCCCCTGGTGGAACGCCAACCTGGTGGAGCGGATTTGACATTCGCCGGCCCTTTTAGCGGCGAACTCGCGAAGCGAATGCCAGATGCAAAGCTCCACTAGCGGCATGCAAGACCTGCTAGCTCACCAGTTGTTGGCGCGTCGCACCGCGGTCCAGCTGCCGGCGCACTGGCCGGTCGACGTGCGCCATTGACCGCGGCCGTTATTGCCGACGAGCCGGCCGAAACCGCTCGCCGAGCGTCCCGCCTCGGCAACGACGACGCGTATTTCGCCGCCCGGCGACACGCGGCCGGCGACACGGTAATTCTGTTCGGTGGCGAGCACCTGATTGTTGACAATCCTTACCGAGTACCGCAGCGAGCGGTCGCAATCGCCGCGCAGCGTGTTGATCACCACGCTCCAATTACCGTCATACGCGCCGGCGGCGTCGGCATCGGAAGAAGCGTAAAAGCCCGCCATCAGCAATGCGGCGGCGAAAGCGGCACCAAATATCGGGCGCAGAAAATGACTCATCGGTTTGCTCCGGTTTTTTCAATGCGACTTGGTTGCAGCGAAGCAGGAGCCGCAGGATAGGGCGGCGGCCGGTCGCTGAATGCGTTGGCGCCGCGGCCTTGTTCGACGCCGGTTTTAAACAGCGCGCCCATATATTTGGGATCGAACGCGCCGGCACTCGGCGCGTGGAAGCTTGTCGGAATCGTCGCGATGTTGAAATTGATGCCGCTTCGCTTGGCCGCGAGATAGGCGCGGTCGATCATCAGCCGCGTATCCACCGGCACCGCCATGTCGATCGATTGGGTCAGGATCGTGGGGGCGAAACGGTCGACGACCTTGAAGTTCGGTTGCAGGCCCGTATTGACGACGACATAAAGCGCGGTCGCCGGCAGATGATATTGACTAGTCGCTCCCATCAGCGCCGCCGGCGCGACGAAGAATTGGCCACCAAGGCCGCCGTCCACATGCATTTCGGTAAAATGTTTGCCGTTCGCTTCGACGTTGATCATCACCGGCGGGAAGCCGCCCGGCACCGAAGCGGAGGCCAGCAGAATGCTGCAAAACAGCTTGGTTGCTCGCTCGCCGCCATGCGCGGCAATGGCGCCCATATTCCAGACCACCGAACGTTCGGTGTCGAGGTTGGTGGTTACGACAAACAGCCGCCGGCCGGCGCGGTGCGCGGCGGCAACATCCGCCATCAGCTCCGGCGTGATCTGCTTGGCGATAAAATCCCGCAGCGGCCAGGAATTGACGAAGCTCTCGCCGGTCGAGCTGCCGGCCTCAAAAATATCCGCGGCGGAAACCTGCGTGTAGGCCTTGCGCAGCTGCTCGTCGTAGCGCGGTCCGGCAAAAATAAATGGCGCCATCAGCGCCCCGGTAGAGACCCCGGTTACCACCTGATAGTCGGGACGTTTGCCGGCGGCAGTCAGTCCCGTCATCAAACCGGCGCCGAATGCGCCGTCGGAGCCGCCGCTGGAGAGAATGAGCCAAGGGCCGGGCTGCGCGGGAAGAGCGTTGGCGTAGTCGGTTTCCGAATCCGCCCAGAAGCGGGCATCGGGAATACCGGGGACTGCTGCTGCCGCATCTTCGGCCGCGGTAAACGGAATGCGCGGCGGCAGTTGTTTCGATGTGGATGGCGCCGGGCCTGGGGCAGCGGGCTTCGTATGTCCGGTGGCCGTGCCGCCGCGCTTGGCGCGCGGTTGGCTATTGACTGCCTGGGCTTGCGCCGCGCCGGAGGCGTAGGGGAGCTCGGGCGACAGCAGTAACGAGGCCGCCAGCAGCGCGCCGGCGGCACCAATGATGGATCGCATCCGTAGGGAGATGGCGTTATTCATCCAGCAGAACCAGCAAGCCTCGATACCGCAATCCACAGCTATCGGCCGGCAAAAACGCACGTCAGGGGCAGATAGGCCTCGGCCGCGTAAAGTCAATCGTGCTGCGCCCAATACGCTGCCAACCCTAGGAATATGCGCCCAAATCCACAATCGGACTTTATTGCTTATCAACCATCTTGATAGCTCAGGCGTGTCGATCGGCGACGAAATGCGCACCCTCGATCAGGATCGCCGCGCTGGCGCCGAACGGCGCCAAGGCCTGCTCGGCTTCGGCGACCAGATCGCCCAATCGTGCCTTTGCTTTGGCGACTCCCAGCGCGCTCACCATGGTCGACTTGCCGGCGGCCGCGTCCTTGCCGGTCTGTTTGCCGACCATCGCGGTATCGCCTTCGAGATCGAGGAGATCGTCGGCGATCTGAAAGGCCTGGCCGACAGCCGATCCGTAGCGCTCGAGCGCGGTGCGTTGCGGCGCAGTCGCTGCGCCAAGCATGCCGCCGGCTTCACAGGCGAACCGCAGCAGCGCGCCGGTTTTCATGGCTTGCAGGATGCGTACCTCGTTTTCGCCCAGGCGCTGCGGCCCGGTGCCGGCGAAGCGGCCTTCGGCACCGAGATCGAGCATCTGCCCGCCGACCATGCCGCCAAGCCCGGCCGCGCGGGCAAGCGCGGCGACCAGTTCGACGCGGACGCCGGCATCGGGATGGGTCTCGCGGCGCGACAGAATGTCGAAAGCGAAGGTCAATAGCCCATCGCCCGCCAGGATTGCGGTTGCTTCGTCGAATTTCTTGTGCGCAGTCGGCTGTCCGCGCCGCAAATCGTCGTTGTCCATGGCGGGCAAATCGTCATGGACCAGCGAATAGCAATGGACGCATTCGAGCGCGGCGCCCGCCATCAGCGGCTGTTGCCGCGGCACATCGAAAAGAGCGGCGCTCTCGACCACCAGGAACGGCCGGAAACGCTTGCCGCCGCCAAGGCTCGCGTAACGCATGGCTTCCATCAGCCGCGTCGGCCGGCCCATTTCGCCAGGCGCCGCGGCGGCCGCCAGCAGCCGATCGAGCAATAATTCGATATCTTTTGCCGTTGCATCGAGACGGGCGAGAAAAGCGCTATCTTTGCCGTTCATCGCTGATTTGCCTCGACACTTCCGTTGGCCCCAACAGGTGCTATCTCGTCATATAATTGGCAAGCCGGGCCGTCCACTGTTGGGCCGCCCGGCTGCTACCAAAGGCTATCTGTGACGAACGAAGTTATAGGGTCAATGGCGCTGGTGATCTGGCTCTACTTGCTGGCCGGACGCGGTGGATTCTGGCTGGCGGGGGAGCGCGACGAGGGGACCCCCGACCAGCCGCGGCGCTGGCCGGCAATTGCCGCCGTTATTCCGGCGCGCGACGAAGCCGACTGCGTGGGAGAGACCGTCGCTTCGCTCTTAGGCCAGGATTATTCCGGCACATTCACCATCATTTTGGTGGACGACCAAAGCCGCGACGGGACCGCGCAGGTCGCGCGAGACGCCGCCGCGGCGCTTGGCGCCGCCGAGCGCGTTCGCGTGCTGACGGGGCGGCCCTTGCCGGCCGGCTGGACCGGAAAGTTATGGGCGCAGCATCAGGGCGTCGAAGCCGCCGAAGCGATGGCGCCGCAGCCGGATTACCTGCTTCTCACCGATGCCGATATCGTCTACGGGCCGGACTCACTCGCGGCGCTCGTCGCGCGGGCGTCTTCGCGCGGTACTGTGCTGACGTCGCTGATGGTGAAGCTGCGCTGCCGCAGTCTTGCCGAGCACGTTTTCGTTCCGGCCTTTATTTTCTTTTTCCAGATGCTCTATCCGTTCGGCTGGGCGAACGATCCGCGCCGCGCCACCGCGGCGGCAGCCGGCGGCTGCATGCTGGTGCGCCGAACTGCATTGAAAGCGGCGGGCGGCATGGCAGCGATACGCAATGCGCTGATCGACGACTGCGCGCTGGCCAAGAAACTAAAAGAGCACGGGCCGATCTGGATCGGCCTGACCGATCGCGTCCACAGCCTGCGTGCCTATCCGGCCGTGGCCGACATCCGTCACATGGTTTCGCGCACCGCTTACGCGCAACTCAATTATTCGCCGCTGCAGCTTGCGGGTACCATCGCCGGTCTTGCGCTGACCTATCTTGCCCCCGTGCTGCTGGCGTTGTTCGCAACCGGTACCGCCGGTGTGCTCGGCATTGCCGTTTGGCTCATGATGGCGGTGGCCTTCCAGCCGACGCTGCGATTCTATCGCCTGTCCCCGCTCTGGGGACTGGCATTGCCGGCGATCGCCGCCGCCTATATGGCGTTCACGCTTGATTCCGCTTATCAGCATGCGCGCGGACGCGGCGGCATGTGGAAGGGCCGCGCCCAGGCTGATGTTCGCGATAACGTTTCGGAAGCACGATGAGTGAAGCAGGCATCGATGCCGGCGCCGACGCCGGCACCTGGCGGTCGGGCAAGGGACACCGGGATGAGAATTTCCCGGTCGCGTCATTCCTTATCCATCCGCGCCACCGTACCGCGATCCTGGCATTCTATAATTTCGTGCGCACCGCGGACGATATCGCCGATCATGCGACTCTGCCGCCGGCCGAAAAGCTTCGTTTGCTGGATCGGCTCGACGCCGGCCTCGTCGGTGCCGATGCCGAAGATCCGGCCGCGGTGCGGTTGCGCGCGGCGCTGGCCGAGCGAAATCTGTCGCCAAAGCATGCGCAAGACCTGCTCGCCGCCTTCAGGCTCGACGTCACCAAGCTGCGGTACAAGGATTGGGACGATCTGATCGGCTATTGCTCGTTGTCGGCGATGCCGGTCGGCCGCTTCGTCTGCGACGTGCATGGCGAGAGCCGCGCCGTCTGGCCGGCGAACGACGCGCTATGCGCGGCGCTGCAGATCATCAATCATCTGCAAGATTGCAAGGACGACTATCGCAATCTCGACCGGGTCTATGTTCCGCAGGATGCGCTCGCAGCCGGCGGCGTCAACGTTGCGGCGCTCGGCGAACCGCAAGCATCGTCCGCATTGCTCGCGGTCCTGCATGGTCTCGCCGCGCGTACCGAGCGGCTACTCGCCGAAAGCGATGTGTTCGCGCTATTGATCGAGGACCGGCGGCTCGCTCTGGAGGTTTCGGTCATCAACACCCTGGCGCACCGGCTGACCCGGCTGTTGATGGCGCGCGATCCGTTGCACGACCGTGTACACCTGCCGGTGCCCGCAGTCGCCGGCTGGACGCTTGCCGGCATCCTTAACGGCGCCGCGCGCCGATTGGGCCGGCGCTCTTCGACGACGACGCACAAGCCGCGGGGTGCGTGAGTGACCACGTCGACGCCGGTGGCGCAAACCGCCTCCCGCAGCTCGTTCTATTTAGGCATGCGCATCCTGCCGCCCGCGCAGCGCGAGGCGATGTACGAAATCTATTCGTTCTGCCGGGCGGTCGATGACATCGCCGACGATCCCGGACCGCGCGAGCCGCGCCGCCGGCAATTGGCGCAATGGCGCGCGGATGTCGATGCGATCTACGCGGGGACGCCGCCGCCCGCGTTCGGCGGGCTGGCGCGCGCGGTGCACAGTTTCGATCTGCAACGCGAAGACCTGCATGCCATCATCGACGGCATGGACATGGACGTGATCGCCGACATCCGGGCGCCTGACCGCGCGACGCTCGATCTTTATTGCGACCGCGTCGCCTGTGCGGTGGGCCGCCTGTCCGTGCGCGTGTTTGGCATGCCGCAGGACGCGGGTCGCGCGCTTGCGCATCATCTGGGCATGGCGTTGCAATTGACCAACATCCTGCGCGATCTCGATGAGGACGCGTCGCTCGGCCGGCTTTACTTGCCGCGCGAAGCCTTGCAGGCGCATGGCATCGCCGCCACCGACCCCGGAACGGTCTTGGCGCATCCGGCCCTCGCCAAGGTCTGTAACGAAATCGTCGTGCTTGCGGAGCAGAATTTTCGGAAAGCGCGCGAGATCATGGCGCAAAACTCGCGGCGCGTGGTGCGGGCGCCGCGCATCATGGGCGAGGGATATCACGTCATTCTCGAGGGCCTGGTTGCGCGCGGATTTGCGCCGCCGCGGCAACGGGTCAGGCTGCCGCGCGTGCGGCTTCTTTTCATTGTCTTGCGCAATCTGGTGTGATGAGCGGAACTGTTCACATCATCGGCGCCGGCCTTGCCGGTCTTTCCGCTGCGGTGCGGCTTTCGGCGCGCGGCCGGACTGTCGTCGTGCATGAGGCGACGGCGTTTGCCGGCGGCCGCTGCCGCTCCTACCACGACGCTTCGATCGGCATGACGATCGACAACGGCAATCACCTGCTGCTGTCCGGCAATCGCGCCGCCCTCGATTATCTGCGCAGTCTAGGCGCCGAGGATCGGCTGGTCGGCCCGTCGAACGCGGAATTTTCGTTCGTCGATCTCGCCGGGGACCGGCGCTGGACCTTGCGTTTCAACGATGGGCGCATTCCCTTCTGGGTGCTGGATGCCAAGCGGCGAGTGCCGGATACCAACGTTCTCGATTATCTACCGCTGGCGCGGTTGCTGTGGGCCGGCCGGGGTAAAACTGTCGGCGAGGTCATCGCCTGCAAGGGCGTCCTGTATGACCGGCTGGTCGAGCCGCTCTTGCTGGCGGCGCTCAACATCGACGCGCCGCTCGGTGCGGCGCGGCTCGCCGGTGCGGTGATCCGCGAGACGCTCGCCTCCGGCGGACGCGCTTGCCGGCCGCTGATCGCGCGCGACGGATTGGGACCGACGCTGGTCGAGCCGGCGCTCGCCCACTTGAAGGCGCGCGGCGTCGAGGTGCACATGGAGCACCAGCTCCGGTCGGTGCAGCTCGGCGCGGAGCGGGCGGAAGCTCTCGATTTCGGCCGCGAGACCCTCGAACTCGGCCGTAACGACACGGTGATCCTTGCCGTGCCACCCTACATTGCCGCTGGGCTGCTGCGCGAGCTTGTCGTGCCGACCGAGTTTCGCGCCATCGTCAATGCGCATTTCCGCATCGCACCGCCGGCGACACTGCCGCCGATCCTCGGTGTGCTCAACGCCACGGTGCAATGGATCTTCGCATTTCCGGGTCGGGTTTCGGTCACCGTCAGCGCCGGCGACCGGCTCATCGACGTGCCGCGCGAAGAACTTGCCAGGAAAATCTGGAGCGATGTCGCCCGCGCGAGCGGATTGCCGCCTGAATTGCCGCCGTGGCAGATCGTGCGCGAGCGGCGCGCGACTTTTGCCGCCACGCCCGCACAGGACGCGCGTCGGCCGGGCGCCGCCACCCGCTGGCATAATCTTGTTCTTGCCGGCGATTGGACGGACACCGGGCTGCCCGCTACCATCGAAGGCGCGATTAGATCCGGCAACCGAGCCGCCGAAATTATTGCGAACCGGCCATGATCGAAGACGCGTTACAACGACAAAATCGCTCCCCGGAGCAGGCCGCGTCGGCGCGCTCGCCCGGTGAATCGCTCGACCGACATATCCATAAGGCGACGCAAGCGCTGCTCGCGCAGCAGCGTCCCGATGGTCATTGGGTATTCGAACTTGAAGCCGATTGCACCATTCCGGCCGAGTATGTGCTGCTGCGGCATTATCTCGGCGAGCCCGTCGATGCCGCGCTCGAAGCCAAGATCGCAGTCTATCTGCGCCGTACCCAAGGCGAGCACGGCGGCTGGCCGTTATTCCGCGACGGCGATCTCGACATCAGCGCGACGGTGAAGGCGTATTTCGCGCTCAAGATGATCGGCGATCCGATCGATGCCGTTCACATGCGGCGCGCACGCGAAGCCGTGCTGGCCCGCGGCGGCGCCGAGCGCGCCAATGTCTTCACCCGCATCATGCTGGCGTTGTTCGGCTTTATTCCGTGGCGCGCGGTGCCGGTGATTCCGGTCGAGGTCATGCTGCTGCCGAAGTGGTTTCCGTTCCACCTCGACAAAATTTCCTATTGGAGCCGCACCGTCATCGTGCCGCTGTTGGTGCTGATGGTGAAGAAGCCGCGCGCGCACAACGCCAAGAACGTGCGCATCGACGAATTATTTGTGGCGCCGCCGCAGAGCATCGGCCCGACGCCGAAAGCGCCGCAGCAGAAGGCGTCGTGGTTCTGGTTTTTCCGCGGCGTGGACAACGTTCTGCGCGCTGCGGAGCCGTCCTTTCCCACGCGAACGCGCCAGCGCGCCATCGACGCCGCGGTCGCCTGGGTGAGCGAAAGATTGAACGGCGAGGACGGTCTCGGCGCGATTTTTCCGGCGATGGCGAATTCGGTGATGATGTTCGCGGCGCTCGGTTATCCGGAAAATCACCCGCAGCGCGCCATCGCGCGCAAGTCGGTGGAGAAGCTCCTGGTCGTGCATGAGCACGAAGCCTATTGCCAGCCCTGCGTTTCGCCGATCTGGGATACCGGCCTGACCTGTCACGCGCTGCTGGAGGTCGGCGGTGAGAACGTGGAAGCGTCGGTCAAGCGCGGCCTCGATTGGCTGGTGCCGATGCAGGTGCTCGACGTGCGCGGCGACTGGATCGCGCGTCGCGGCGGCATCCGTCCCGGCGGCTGGGCGTTCCAATACGCCAACCCGCATTATCCCGACGTCGACGATACCGCCGTCGTCGCCATGGCGATGGATCGGGTGCAAAATCTGTCCGGCCGGCAGACCTATCGCGACAGCCTTGCGCGTGCGCGCGAATGGATTTTGGGAATGCAGAGTTCGAACGGCGCCTGGGGCGCGTTCGACGCCGACAATGAATATTATTATTTGAACAACATTCCGTTCGCCGATCACGGCGCGCTGCTCGACCCACCGACCGAGGATGTCACCGCGCGCTGCCTGTCGATGCTCGCGCAATTTGGCGAGACAGCGGAAAACAGCGCGGCGGTGGCGCGCGGCGTCGATTATCTACGGCGCACGCAGCTTGCCGAAGGAAGCTGGTTCGGCCGCTGGGGCATGAACTACATCTACGGCACCTGGTCGGTGTTGTGCGCGCTCAACATGGTGGGGATCGATCACCAGGCGCCGGAGATGCGCAAGGCGGTGGAATGGCTTGCCGCCATTCAGAACGCGGACGGCGGCTGGGGCGAAGACGGCGCAAGCTACAAGCTCGACTATCGCGGCTATGAACCGGCGCCGTCGACTGCGTCACAGACCGCCTGGGCGCTCCTTGGCCTGATGGCGGCCGGCGCAATCGATCATCCGGCGGTCGTGCGCGGCATCGATTATCTGGCACGCAGCCAGGGTGCGGACGGCTTCTGGGACGAGCCTCGCTACACCGCGACCGGTTTCCCGCGCGTATTCTATCTGCGCTACCACGGCTATGCGAAATTCTTCCCGCTGTGGGCGATGGCGCGCTACCGCAACCTCAAACGCGGCAACGCCAAGAGCGTCGCGTGGGGGATGTAGCTACAAACCATTTCCGCTCCCTCTTGGGGGCGCCAGCCAGCTTAAACAGCTACTCGATCATGATGGCGACAGCGCAAACGCCCAACTTATTGGCCGGCTCATTGCGCGGGCGCGCAAGCTCGCTTGAAGTTGAGATTCGCAGCCGGATGGTAAGAGCGACCTAGGCGGCGCTCACTGATGTCTTGGCCGCTTGTTTGGCCGCTTCTTTCGCCGCCTTCTCACGCGCCTCGTTGGCCCGGATCTGCGAGAGCGTGAGCTGCACGTTCGAGTCGAACACGTATTGGGCCGGCCGCTGGTGTGACATATCGATTTCCGGCGCCATCGGACCCTCAGTCTTGATGCCGCGCCAGGCTACGCCAAGCGCCCGCAGCGGGTGCTGCACGATCTCCTCGGTCGCCGTCGCCTCGTAACCGCAATGCGCCATGCAGTTCGCGCACTTCTCGTAGCGGCCGGTGCCATAGGCATCCCAGTCGGTCGTCTCCATTAATTCCTTGAACGTCTTGGCATAGCCTTCGCCAAGCAGGTAGCAGGGCTTCTGCCAGCCGAAAATATTGCGCGTCGGCATGCCCCACGGGGTGCAATGGAATTCCTGGTTGCCGGCGAGGAAGTCGAGGAACATGCTGGAATGAGTGATGTTCCAGTTCTTGTTCTTGCCGAGCGCAAAAACCTGCCGGAACAGTTCTTTGGTCTTTTTGCGCGCCAGGAAATGCGCCTGGTCCGGCGCCCGCTCGTAGGCGTAGCCCGGCGAAATCGAAACGCCGACGCCCATTTCCTTGGCCAGATCGAGGAATTTTGCGATGTCCTCGGCCGGATGTCCGTCGTAGACCGTGCAATTGACGTTGACGGTGAAGCCCTTGGCCTGCGCCGCCTTGATTGCCGAAACCGCCTTTTCGTAGCCGCCTTCCATGCATACTGACTTGTCATGGTGCTGTTTAAGTCCGTCGAGATGCACGGAGAAGAACAGATACGGCGACGGTTCAAACACACTGAGCTTCTTTTCCAGCAGCAGCGCGTTGGTGCACAGTGACACGAATTTCTTGCGTGCGACGATGCCCTTGACGATCTCGCCGATCTCTTTGTGGATCAGCGGCTCGCCGCCGGGAATGGCGACCATCGGCGCGCCGCACTCATCGACCGCGTCGAGACATTCTTTCACGGAAAGACGCTTGTTCAGAATCGCGTCGGGATAATCGATCTTGCCGCAGCCGAAGCAGGCGAGGTTGCAGCGGAACAGCGGCTCCAGCATCAGCACCAACGGGTAGCGTTTCTGCCCCGTGAGCTTCTGCTTCATCACATACGTTCCGACGGCAACCTTCTGTCGTAATGATACGGTCACAACCCGATTCCTTTTTCTTGTTTGCCTATGCGTCTTGTTGTTCGCCTAACTGAGTCTTGCCGCTACCGGCGGCGGTTTAGACCTTGGCGGCGGCCCGCGCCATCGGCCTGCTGTCGGTCAATTCCGGCGGCAAGCGAAATTCGATGGTTTCCTGACGGCCGGTGAGCTCGCTGACTTCCACCGGCCCGAGCCGGCGAAGCGCATCGATCACATCCTCCACCAGCACCTCCGGCGCAGATGCCCCGGCGGTAATGCCGACCGTCTGCGCCCCTTCGAACCATTCGGGCTCAACTTCGCTGCCGTCGGCGATCAGGTAGCAAGGCGTGCCCACCTCGTGGCCAATTTCGCGCAGCCGGTTGGAATTGGAACTATTCTTGGCGCCGACGACCAGAATAACGTCCACCAGCGTCGAAAGTTCGCGCACCGCGGTCTGCCGGTTTTGCGTGGCATAACAGATGTCGCGCGTCTCCGGTCCGACGATATCGGTGAATCGGCGATGCAGTGCCGCAATGATGCCGCGGGTATCGTCGACGCTCAGTGTCGTCTGGGTAACGTAAGCGACCGGGGTGTCGGAGGGAATGTCGAGCTTGTCGACATCGGTCTCGGTCTGCACCAGCGTCACCGGTTCGGAAATCTGGCCCATAGTGCCTTCGACCTCCGGATGACCCGCGTGGCCGATGAGAATGAGCCGGCGCCCCTGTGCGACGTAACGCTTGCCTTGATTGTGAACTTTGGTGACCAGCGGGCAGGTGGCGTTGAGCACCGGTAATTCGCGCAATGCGGCTTCTTCCTCGACGCTCTTGGCGACGCCGTGCGCGCTGAAAATGGTTACCGCATGCGGCGGGACTTCGGACAGGTCTTCGACGAAATGCGCACCCTTGGCCTTGAGGCTCTCGACCACATGCTTGTTGTGCACAATCTCGTGACGAACATAGACTGGCGGCCCATACTTTTGCAGTGCCCGCTCGACGATCTCGATGGCGCGGACGACACCGGCACAAAATCCGCGGGGTTGAGCGAGTATGACCTTCATCGGAGACCTCCGGGCGTGCCCGACCGCGGCCTTGCGCCGCAATCGCGGCAGGTCAGCCCTGCCGTGTTCCATTTCCAATACTTCGGCCGCGCGGCCCTGACAATCAACTTGGCCACGATGTTGTAACAATCAACCCCGCTTGTTGGCCTTGCCGGCGGGTCTCTGGTCGCGCGGGGCGACCCGCTCCGAGCCACCTTTGCGGGTTATCAAGTACCTTGTCCAGTTGGCCAAATGCCACCCGGGAAAGCCTCGACAATAGGAATATATCCATGATTTTACTTTCAGGGCATTTCGGGCATCTAGAGCCCGCAGCCAGTGGCTGGAGATTCCATGATTGATTCAAATGACCACGCCCCTTCATCGGCGGCGCCGCTTTGGCCGTACATGGCGGCCAAGCCGGACCGGCGCGCCACCATTTTGCCCTTGTCTTAACGCCTCAAACGTTGGTTTGTCGCTAACACCCCTATGAAAACGCTCACTGCCCTTGTCGTCCGTACGATTCGCTTTTGCATTCACCACTCGTGGTGGGTGGTCGGCGGGCTGTTGCTTGTTGCCGTGGCGTCCGGCTGGTACGCGGCCACGCATTTTTCGATGACCACGGACATCAACCAGCTGATTTCCAGCAACAGTCCTGGCCGGCAGCGTGAACTCGCGTTCGAAAAGGAATTTCCGCAGTTCGACACCATCGTTGCAGTCATTGACGCGCCGACGCCGGAAAAGGTCGAGGCGGCAACCGCGGCCCTGGTGGGGCGATTGGCGGAACAAAAAAATGTCTTTCGCAATGTCGACGAGCCGCAGGGTGGCTCGTTCTTTGCCGAGAACGGCCTTTTGTTTGCTCCGGTCGACGCGCTTGGCAAGCAGCTTGCGCTGTTGCAAAAGGCCCAGCGTCTCGTGCAGGTGCTGGCCGCCGATCCCAGTCTGCGCGGCGTAATCCGCACGCTGCAATTCGGCTTGCTTGGAGTTCAATCGGGCAAACTCAAGCTCGACGATATGGTTTGGCCGCTGACCGAGGCCGCTGACACGCTCGACCAGGTCAATGCCGACAAGCCGGCGAACTTCTCCTGGCGCGTGCTGGTGCAGGGCCA
The DNA here is from genome assembly GCA_019075925.1 of Hyphomicrobiales bacterium. GTDB lineage: Bacteria > Pseudomonadota > Alphaproteobacteria > Rhizobiales > Xanthobacteraceae > BOG-931. The sequence continues at coordinate 26,722 of JAGXAC010000018.1, forward strand.
AGCGCCGAAGCCGACCGACCTGATAAAGTTCCTGCGCATTCAGGCGGTGCTCGACTATTCCGAGTTGGAGCCGGGGCTCAAAGCAAGCAATGCGATCCGCAAGGCGGCTGCCGATCTCAACCTTGCTTCCACCTATCAGGCGCGTGTGCGGTTGACCGGCCCGGTGCCGATGAACGACGAGGAATTCGCCACCATCAAGGAGAATGCGGCGCTCAACGCGATACTGACGATCGCCGTCGTGCTGTTCATCCTGTTCATGGCGTTGCGCTGGTGGCGCATTATTTTTGCCGTGTTCGTCAGTCTTGCCGTCGGGCTTTCGCTCACCGCTGCCCTCGGCTTGCTGATGGTCGGCTCGCTCAACCTGATCTCGGTTTATTTTGCCGTATTGTTTGTCGGCCTTGGCGTCGATTTCGGGCTTCAGTTCAGCGTCCGTTACCGGGCCGAGCGGCATAAAGTCGACGGTTTGTACGAAGCGCTGCTGCATTCCGGCCGGCGCGCCGGCGCCCCGCTGACGCTGGCGGCGCTCGCGACCGCCGCGGGCTTTCTGGCCTTCCTGCCGACGGCCTACAAAGGATTGTCCGAGCTCGGGCTGATCGCCGGCGTCGGCATGTTGATCGCTTTCGCCACCAGCATCACGATGTTGCCGGCGCTATTGAGCCGCTTCAACCTGCCCGCCGAGCGGCATCAACTCGGCTATAGCTTTCTCGGACCGGTCGACGATTTTCTCGAACGCAACCGCACGCCGATCCTCATCATCACCGCGATCGCGATCCTCGGGGCGTCGCCGCTATTGTATTGGCTGCGGTTCGATTTCAATCCGATGAACCTGCGCAACCCGAACGGCGAGGCGGTTGCGACCTATCTGCAACTCGAACGGCTGGGCTCAGGCGGCGCCAACGACATCGAGGTGCTGGAGCCGTCGCTGGCGGCGGCGGACCAGATGGCGGCCAAAATTCTGACGCTGCCGCAGGTGGCGCGCGCCGTGACGTTGTCGACGTTCATACCGGAGCACCAGGAGCAGAAGCTCGAACTGATCAAGGCGGCCGCTGCAACGCTCGGGCCGGCGCTTTCGCCCAATGCGGTCAGCCCGCCGCCGACCGACGCGGAAAATGTCGCCGTTATCAATTCGACAGTCGATGCGTTGACCAAGCTCGCGGGCAACACCAGCGGCCCGGGACCGGACGCGGCCCGGCGGCTGGTGGCCGCGATGACAACGCTGGCAAAGGGCGATCGCGCCGCGCGCCAGCGCGCCGAGGTGGCATTTGTTCAGCCGTTGAAAACCGCCCTCGACGATGTGCGCAATCTCCTCAAGGCGAAGCAGATCACCCGGGAAAATTTGCCGAAGAGTCTCGTCGCGCAATGGGTCACGGCGGATGGCAAGGCGCGGTTGCAGATTTCGCCAAGCGGCGACGCCAACGACAATACGACCTTGCGCACCTTTGCCCACGATGTTCTCAAGGTCGAGCCGAACGCAACCGAAGGCCCGATCTCGATTCTGGAAGCGCGCCGCACCATCATCACCGCGTTTTTGCAGGCGGCGGCCTGGGCGCTGTTGTCGATCGCCGTGCTGTTGTGGGTCACGTTGCGGCGGCTCGGCGACGTATTGCTTACCCTCATTCCGCTTTTGGTTGCCGGCGTGGTGACACTCGAAATCTGTGTGGCGATCGACATGCCGCTCAATTTCGCCAACATCATCGCGTTGCCGCTGTTGCTCGGCGTCGGCGTGGCATTCAAAATCTATTACATCATGGCGTGGCGCGAGGGGCAGACCAAGTTGTTGCAGTCGGTGCTCACGCGCGCGGTGACATTCAGTGCCTGTACGACGGCGACCGCCTTCGGCAGCCTGTATTTCTCCAGCGACCCGGGCACTTCGAGCATGGGCAAATTGCTGGCGATCGCGCTGTTGACCACGATGACGGCGGCGGCGGTCTTTCAGCCGGTGCTGATGGGTAAGCCGCGCGAGCAGCAAATGCGCGAGCACGCGCGCCGTAAGGCCATCGGCGCGGCTGATTGACCGGCAAGCGTTCTTCGCTCAGTGGGTCGCGGCGTTCGTGGGCCGCGAAGGCGGCCGGGATGGCGTTTTGGACCTGTGCGCCGCTACATTGGGATTAAAGCGCGGATCGATCTCGTTGAAAGCCGCCTCCGGCAGCCGCGTCCAATATTGATCTTGTCCCAGCAATGAAATGCCGAGATAGCCGCGCACCACGAGGGTCTGCCCATCCGGCGAGAGCGTCATCTTGGCGTTGTAAACCTGCCCGTAGCGCGGATCGAGAATGTTGCCGTCATTATAGTTCAGGCCGTCGCGCTTCATGCCGCGAATAATGTCCAGACCGAGCCACGGCTTATTGTGGCGGTCGTCCGTGCAGCGATCGCACACGACGTCGGCGGATTCGCCCGGTTTAAGGAACATGCGCACGATCAACCCCTCGTAGAGGCCGCCGCGATCGCGGATCAGGAACCAGCCGGTCGGCTCGCCGCTGTCCTTGTCGAGCGCCTGCCAGAGGCCCGCGGCGCTCGGTTCGGCAGCAAAGGCTTCCATGGCGCCGATAAGCGACAGGCTCGCAGCGACAAACAGAGTCGCAAACCGCACATGCATCGTTGATATCTCCGGTCGGGCAGCCTTCAAGCATGCTGGCAAAGCGGCGCGAGGTCAATTGCTGGCGCGCTCGCGGGCAACTAGCCGGGCTCGGGTCGGCACGCCGCATCGTGGTCGTATCGGAGACGAGCGGTGATTGACAAAATCGGCTCGCCAGCCTCCATAGGCAGCCTTCGCGAGCCGGTCGATGAATTCACCCATTTTGGCACTGGACAAGGTCTCCAAGCATTTTGGCGCAATCGTCATCGCTGACGGCATCGACCTTGCGTTGTCCGAAGGCGAGGCGCTCGGCATCATCGGACCGAATGGCGCCGGCAAGACGACGTTGTTCGGGATTGTCAGCGGCACGGTGGCGCCCGATTCCGGCCGCGTTCTCTATGCCGGCCGCGACATTACCCACATCTCACCGGCGCAGCGTTGCACGATCGGCATCGGCCGATCGTTCCAGGTCCCGTTGCCGTTCGCCGGTATGAGCGTGTTCGAAAATCTGGTGGTGGCGGCTGCGTTCGGCGGCCGCCGCCGTGAGCGCGAAGTCTATCAAGGCTGCATGGATATTCTCGATCGCTGCGGGCTGGGCGAAAAGGCCAACCGCCGCGCCGGCAGCCTGACGCTGATCGACCGCAAGCGGCTGGAGCTGGCGCGGGCGCTCGCCACTGATCCGCGCGTCCTCCTGCTCGACGAGGTGGCCGGCGGATTGACCGAGCGCGAATGCCATGTGCTGATCGGCCTTATCGCCGACATCAGGCGCAGCGGGGTGTCGATCATCTGGATCGAGCACGTCGTGCACGCGTTGCTGGCCAGCGTCGACCGGCTGCTCGTCCTGCACAACGGCGCGTTCATTGCGGCCGGCGATCCGCACACGGTGATAAAGAGCCCCGCGGTCATGGAAATCTACATGGGGATCGAAACCGATGTCTGAGGCGCCGCTCCTCGCAGTAGGCGATCTCGATGCGTTCTACGGCGACTTCCAGGCGCTGTTCGGGCTTTCAATGGAGGTCCGGCCGGGCGAAGCGATCGCAGTGATCGGCGCCAACGGCGCCGGTAAAAGCACGCTTCTGAAAACCATCGCCGGTTTGTTGCCGGCACGGCCGGAGGCAATTGTTTTTGGTGGTACGCCGATCGGCGGCATGCCCGCGCATGCGGTCGCGGCGCGCGGTATTGCGCTGGTGCCGGAGGGGCGCGGCCTGTTCAGCTCGCTCAGCGTCGAGGAAAACCTCATGATCGGCGGCCAGCTCAATCGCTCCGGGCCGTGGAATCTGCAACGCATCTATCAGTTGTTTCCCGGACTTGCAGAACGCCGGCACTTGCCCAGTACGGCGCTTTCCGGCGGTCAGCAGCAAATGGTCGCGATCGCGCGCGGCTTGATGTCCAATCCGAAACTTCTGCTGTGCGACGAAATCAGCCTCGGCCTCGCACCGATCGTGGTGCGTGAGATTTACGCCCGCCTGCCGGCGATTCTGGCCGAGGGAATTTCGCTCATCCTGGTGGAACAGGACGTGGTGCAGGCGCTCAAGGCGACGCAACGCGTCTACTGCCTGCAGGAAGGGCGCGTCGCGCTCACCGGTGCAGCCAAAGATTTGACCCACGAAGCGATCGCCGCCGCGTATTTCGGGGTGTGAGGCGTCGATGACCGATTGGATCAATGTCATCCTGCAGGGCATCCTGGTTGGCGGGCTTTACGCCATGTTCGCCGCCGGACTCTCGCTCATCTTCGGCGTCATGCGGCTGGTCAACATCGCTCATGGCGATCTCATCGTTCTCGCCGCTTACGTCGCGCTGGTGACCACCGAAACGCTTGGCGTCGGTCCGCTCGTCTCGCTGATCATTGTGGTGCCGCTGATGGCGGCGATTGGCTACCTGCTGCAACGTGCGGTGCTTAATCGCACGCTGGGCGAAGACTTGCTGCCGCCGCTGCTGGTGACGTTCGGTCTATCGGTGATCATCCAGAACGGTCTGCTCACGCTGTTCACCGCCGACGACCGCAAGCTCGACGCCGGCCACATCGAGGTGGCGACCTACCGGTTGTTCGATGGCGTCTATATCGGTGCGTTGCCGTTGCTGCAGTTCGTCGTCGCCATCGCCGTGATCGCGGCTCTGCAATTCATCTTCTATCGCACGGCGCTCGGCCGCGCGTTTCGCGCCACCGCCGATAATCCGGCGGTGGCGCGGCTGATGGGTCTCGACAACCGGCACGTATTTGCGCTGGCGATGGCGTTGTCGCTCGCCGTCGTGGCGATTGCCGGCGTGTTCCTTGCCATTCGCGCCAACTTCGATCCCTCGATCGGGCCGGCGCGGCTGATTTTCGGCTTCGAGGCGGTGATCATCGGCGGGCTCGGCAGCCTGTGGGGTACGTTCGCCGGCGGCCTGGTGCTTGGCGTCGCACAGGCGGTCGGCGCCCACATCAATCCAGGCTGGCAAATCCTCGCCGGTCACGTCGCCTTTCTCGTCATTCTCGCCGTGCGTCCGGAAGGATTGTTCCCGAGGATTCGGACATGAGCATCCGTGTCGGCTTTGCCAGCCGGTCGAGCCGCATCGGCATGGCGGCGAGCGCGGTGGCGCTGGTGGTGCTGGCCGCCGCACCGTTTTGGGGCGGCCGCGACGATCTCCAGTTGCTGTCGCAGATCTACACCTATGTCGCGCTGGCGAGCCTGTGGAATCTGCTCGCCGGTTATGCCGGCCTCGTTTCGGTCGGCCAGCAAGCCTATGTCGGCCTGGGCGCCTATCTTCTTTTCGGCTTCGCCATTCTCGGCGGCGTACCGCCGCTTTGGTCGATCCCGCTCGCCGGCGTCATCGCGGCACTGACCGCGATTCCGGTCGCCGCGCTGGTCTTCCGCTTGCGCGGCCACTATTTCGCGATCGGCACGTGGATTATTGCCGAGGTTTTCCGTCTGATCGCTTCGCAAGTATCCGTGCTTGGCGGCGGTTCCGGCACCAGCCTGCCGGCGCATATCGTGCTCGCCATCGCTTCGACCCGGCAGCTTCGCGATTTCCTGGTGTACTGGATCGCGCTGGCGCTGGTGGTGGTTATTTTGGCGTTGATCGTTCTGTTGCTCCGCTCGCGCTACGGGCTGGCGCTCAAGGCGATCCGCGACAGCGAACTGGCGGCGGCCTGCAATGGCATCGACGTCCAGCGCACCAAGGTGCTGGTTTATATCTTCACCGCATTCGGCACCGCCATGGTCGGCGCGCTGATCTTCTTCCAGCGGTTGCGGGTTTCTCCGGATTCTGCTTTCAGCGTCAACGACTGGACCGCGTTCGTGATCTTCATCACCGTGATCGGCGGCATCGGGCGCATTGAAGGCCCTATTATCGGCACCGTCGTATTCTTTGCGCTTCGGCAAACACTCGCCGATCTCGGCACGATTTATTTGCTCATGCTTGGTGCGGTGGCGATCGTCGTCATGCTGGCGGCGCCGAAGGGCATCTGGGGTCTGATCGTCGAGCGCTTCGGCTGGCAGATTTTTCCGCTGGAGCGCACCGTCGTCCGCGACACCGGTAGCGCCGGCGCGGCAAAACGCGCATAAAACAGAGACGAAAGGGAGAACGACCGATGGCGAACAAGATCATCATCAGTTGCGCGATCACCGGCTCGATCCACACCCCGACCATGTCGGAGGCGCTGCCGATCACGCCCGATCAGATCGCCACGCAAGCGGTCGATGCCGCCAAGGCCGGCGCCGCCATCCTGCACCTGCACGCGCGGGATCCGAAGGACGGCCGGCCGTCGCCCGACCCGGACGTGTTCAAGCAGTTCCTGCCGCGCATCAAACAGGCGACCGACGCGGTAGTGAACATCACCACCGGCGGCGCCGTCACCATGACGGTGGAGCAGCGCATCTCCGCGGCGCAGACGCTCTCGCCGGAGATGTGTTCGCTCAACATGGGATCGATGAACTTTGCGCTATATCCGATGGCGAAGCGCTACAAGAACTGGAAATACGACTGGGAGGAAGGCTACCTGTCGAATTCCGACGCCTACATCTTTCCCAATACGTTTCGCGACATCGAAAAGATCGCCAACATCCTCGGCGAGGGGCACGGCGTCAAATTCGAGCACGAATGCTACGACACCGGCCACCTGTACAATCTCGCCCATTGCATCGACCGCGGCATGTTCAAGCCGCCGGTCTTCCTCCAACTTATTTTCGGCATTCTCGGCGGCATTGGCCCCGAACTCGACAACCTGCTATTCATGAAACGGACCGCGGATCGCCTGTTCGGCAAGGACTATTACTGGTCGGTGCTGGCCGGCGGCCGCCATCAGATGAATTTCGCCACCAACGCCGCGATGATGGGCGGCAACATCCGCGTCGGGCTCGAGGACTCGCTCTATATCGGTCCGGGCAAGCTCGCCAAAAGCAACGCCGAACAGGTGACCAAGATCCGCCGCATCGTCGAGGATCTCGGCTACGAGATCGCGACGCCAAGCGAAGCGCGGGCGCTGCTCGGGCTCAAGGGCGCCGATCGTGTGAAGTTTTGACGGAGCTTTAGGAGTTTGATTATTGG
>JAGXAC010000175.1 GCA_019075925.1 Hyphomicrobiales bacterium
ACTTGGCGCTCATCGGTGGTCTGTTAGTGGTTATCCTGGCGCTGGCGCTTCTTTGAGGTGTTTTGAATGTGGACTTATTTCGCGATCGCAATCTTCGGGATATTAGGCTGCTGGGCGCGATACGGGATGACAAATCTGGTCCAAACGATCTGGGGAAGGAGTTTTCCGTACGCAACGTTGAGCATCAACGTCGGCGGGAGCTTCCTGATGGGCTTTTTGTTCGTCGAGACGCTGGAACGCCTCACCATCTCGCCCGCGCTGAGGACCGGCATCCTCACCGGCTTTATCGGCGGCTATACAACGTTCTCAACGTTTGAAATGGAAGCGCTTCTGCTGGTGGAACAAGGAGCCGCGCTGAAGGCGATGGTCTACGTGGTGCTCTCCGTTGCTTTAGGTTTTGGCGCGGCCTTGGGTGGAGCTTATATCGCACGAAACTTGTAAAGAGGCGTCCATGGATGATGAAGTCACGGTAGTCAGAATATATCTGAAGGAGTCCGACCATGGGCAAAAGCGCTCGCTCATGGAGGAGATTCTCAACATTCTGCAAGATCAGCATCGTGTCCACGGTGTCATTGTCTTCCGTGGTATTGCCGGATTCGGCAGCAGCGGTGCCGTCCACTCGGCCGATCTCTTGCGCCTCATGGTGGATCTGCCGCTGGTCATCGAGTTCTACGACCAACCAGCCGTCGCGGACGCGGCTGTCAAATTGCTCAGCAACCTGGTCCCTGCCGGCCACATCGTCCAATGGCGTGCCACCTGCCCCCATTTCAACGTCGCCAAATGACGACCGTTGGGCCCTTGGGCCCGATCCGGCAAACTCGGGCCGGTAGGCGGTTCCGATCCGCCAGTCCGACAGGGTAAGACGGAACAGGTGTGGGCTCGGAAAGGAGAGATAAGGTGCTCGCTTAACGACGATGGCGGGTGGTCCGTGCGTGTCGATTTTGGCCGGCACTGTTGTCTTTGCACAGGTGCCGCCGGCCGAGCCGAACAATCCGAATGAAAACTTGCCCGAAGCCTGCAACCCGCCGACTTATGGCGCGCCGATCAATCTTGCGACCGCCAAAAAGGTTGCGAAGTATCGTGAAGCATCGTCCGCTCAGAACCGCTCGGCCGCGAACTTTCGTCCTTTCAGAGAAGCCTGGTCGTCGTATGCACCTTTTTTCGACCGATTTGGCAGCTTCACCTTGTGCCGCGAGACTTTCTTGTACGGAAGCGCGCTCAGGATTTCCGCAATGCAATTGAGGCGGCCGCGTCGTTTGTCATCGGAGCGTACGATCCTCCAGCGGGCATAGCTTACGTCGGTCGCCGTCAGCATTGCATCCCGAGCCAGCGAGTAGTCGTACCAACGGGCATAGGATTCCAGGTCCATCGGGCTGAGCTTCCATTGCCGCATCGGGTCGTTGATGCGTGCGTGGAAACGTCTTTCCTGCTCCTCCTGCCCGACTTCCAACCAAAATTTCAACAGAATGATGCCTGCCCTGACGATGTATTCTTCAACTTCTGGAACAAGCCGCAGGAATCGCTTCACCTCTTTTGGGGCGACGAAGCCCATGACGTTCTCGACACCGGCCCGATTGTACCAGCTGCGGTCGAACAAGATGATTTCACCGGCGGCGGGAAAGTGTTGGATATAGCGTTGAACGTACATCTGCGTCTTTTCGCGGTCGGATGGCGCCGGGAGCGCCACCACCCGAAACACCCGCGGACTTACTTTCTCGGTGATCGCCTTGATCGTTCCGCCTTTGCCGGCGGCGTCCCGGCCTTCGAACACGATAATGACTCGGGCACCGCTCGCCTTGACCCAGTCTTGTACACGGCAGAGCTCGACCTGGAGTTTGCGAAGCTCCTGTTCGTAAACCTTCCGCTTCATCTTGCCGGCGTGACCGGATTTCTTCTCCCGCGGCATCGCCTCAGCCCCCAAAGATGACTCGCCGGAACCGGCTCATCGCGAACGCGAAGTAGACAGACCCGATGATCAGCATGGCGAGCAGAGGCCGCCAGACCAGCGTGACGTCGGCACCGCGGAACAGCACCGCCTGGGCAAAGGAAACAAAATGCGGCGTCGGACTGATCGTCCGCATGGTGTATTGCAACCAGATCGGCATGCTCTCCATCGGCGTACTGCTGCCCGACAGAAGTTGCGTGACCATCAGCACCGGCATGGCGAGCAGGCCGAATTGACCCATGGTCGTCGCCAGCGTGCCCAGCAGGATGCCGAGTGCCGCGACCACGAGCGCGTAAAGTGCAGCGCCGAAAAGGAACAGGAATATCGAGCCGTTGATAGGCGCGCCGATCCAGACATGGACCACGAACTGCAACGACAGCATGGCCGCCACCAAGATCACAAGTCCGTTAGCCAACATCTTGGCGAGCATGATCTCCGCCGGCACCACCGGCATGACGAGGAGGTGTTCGACCGTTCCTTGCTCGCGCTCGCGGATAAGCGCCGCTCCGGTCAGGATGACCGTCAAAAGCGTGATCTGGTTGATGACTTGCGTCATCGCCGAAAACCACGCCGTCTTAAGGTTGGGATTGAACCGCGCACGGACTACCAGATTGATCGGATTGACGGGCGGGCGGCCGAGCTGCGTGATGAAGCTCTGCACCTCGTTGGCGATGGCGGTTTTCAGGTAATTAGCGCCGTTTCCGGCTTGCGCCACGGCCGTCGCGTCGACGTTGATCTGAACTTCGGTCTTGCGCTCGGCGATCACGTTGGCCTGGAAGTTGGGCGGAATTTCCACCACGAGAAGCAATTCGCCCTTGTCCATTTTCGAGTCGATATCACCGGCGGCGATGTGCATCGCCGGCTGGAAGGTCGGAGGTTGCAGGCTCGCCGCAATCTGCCGCGACAATTCCGAACCGTCTTCGTCGACAACACCGACCGAAAGATTGGTCGCCTCGGTGACGGCGCCGGTTGCCACCGTATTTACCGAAATGCTGAATGCGTAGGCCACCAGTATCAGCATCGTCGGATCGGCCCGGATGCTGCGCAGCTCTTTGACGACCAGACGCAAGATGTTGGCGACGTGATCGCGCAATGTCATCGCCTTGACTTCCGCAAGCTTCACGCTCGGAGGAGTGGCGGGCGACGGCATCTCATGCCTCCTGTTTGCGAAGGAAGATGAGGGAAAGGATGAAATATCCGGCCGCAATCGCCGCAATGGCAACAACGTTGCGCCAAAGCTCCGGCATACCCAGCGCCTTGGCGAAAACGCCGACGGTGACCGGCTGGTACCAAGCCGAGGGGAACGTCAAGCCGATGATCTTGGCGCCGCCGGACAGCGAGGAAACCGGCGCGAATAGGCCGGAGAAGTTGACGGCCGGCACGATCGACAAGATAGCGGTGGCAAAGACCGCCGCCACCTGCGTGCGGGTGAAAGAGGAGATGAGTTGGCCGAACCCGGTCGTCGACACGACGTAAATGATTGTCGCTATCAAAAGGGTCAGAAACGGTCCTTTAAGCGGTACGCCGAACAGGAAGATCGCCATGATGAAAAGGAAAACGAAATTCACCATGGCAACGCCGACGTACGGAATAAGCTTGCCCAACAGATACTCGAATTTGGTGATCGGCGTTGAGCGGAAATTGGCGATTGAGCCGGTTTCCTTTTCGCGCACCACGGCGATTGCGGACATGATCGCCGGAATAAGGCAAAGCATGAGCATGAAGACGCTGGGCACCATCGCGTTGACGCTGAGAAACGCCTGGTTGTAGCGGAACCGGACCTGGATATCGCTGTCGGTCCAGGAATTTGGCGACCCTGCCCGCTTCAACTGCTGCTGGAAATCCTCTCCCTGCTTTCGCACAACGCCGGTCACGTAGTTGCGCGCGGTCTCGCCGCGGAAGGTCATAGCGCCGTCGACCGTGGCATCCACTTCCGGCCGCGCACCGTTGAGAAGATCGCGCCCGAAGCCGGCCGGTACCTCCACGACAATTTGTGTGTTGCCGCTGCGAAGCCGCCGGTCGGCTTGCGCCGCGGACGTAATTGATGGTTGCACAAAAAAGTATCGGGAACCGGAGAAACCGTCGATCAGCTCCCGGCTTTGCGGCGTATTGTCCTGGTCGAATGCCGCCATTTGAAGATTTTCGATGTCAAATGAAATGCCGTAGCCGAACGCGAGCATCAGCAGGATCGGGCCGAATATCGCGAATGAAATCCGGATCGGGTCGCGCAGCAGCTCAACCGTTTCGCGCCGGGCATAAGCCCAAAGGCGGCCTACGTTAAAGCGCCTCGGTACACGCGCCGGCTCGGCCGTGGCCGGCTCTGCGCCGGGCTTCGGCGGTTCAACTTGCTTGCTGCGGTCAATGCCGGCCGCATCCGCCAGATAGCCGACGAACGTATCCTCTATCGAATCGCTGCCGCGTTCATGAACCAGATCGTGCGGCGCACCGACGGCAAGGACTTTGCCCGCGTGCATCAGCGAGATGCGATCACAGCGTTCCGCTTCGTTCATAAAATGCGTGGTGATGAAGATCGTCACCCCGTCGTCGCGCGAGAGATCGATGAGCGTGCGCCAAAACGCGTCGCGGGCGATCGGGTCGACACCGGATGTCGGCTCGTCGAGAATAAGGATGGCCGGCTCGTGAAGGACGGCGACCGCCAGCTGGAGGCGCTGCTTGATGCCAAGCGGAAGGCTGTCCGGGCGCGAGTTGACGACCGTTTTAAGATCGTATCGTGCGAGGAGCTCGGCGATACGGGGCGCGATCTTCTCCGGCGGCAGATGATATAGCTGCGCATGCAGCTCGAGGTTTTGTCGCACGGTCAGCTCGCCATAGAGCGAGAAGGCCTGCGTCATGTAGCCGACGTTGCGCCGGGCCTGCATGTCGTCGGAGCCCATCGGCTGTCCGAACAACTGGCACGTGCCGCTGGTCGCCGGCAGGAAGCCGACCAGCATCTTCATCGTTGTCGATTTGCCGCAGCCGTTCGAGCCGAGAAAACCGAAAATCTCGCCACGCGGAATCTTGAAGCTGACGTGGTCTACCGCGACGAATTCGCCGAACTTTCGCGTCAACCCCTCGGCCTCGATCGCCGGCGTCTCGTCCGGCGACGCAACACGCGGGCGCACCACCACCTTCTGGTGCGAGGAACGTTTGGCCTCGGGCATCAGCGCGATGAAGGCGTCGTCGAGATTAGACTCGCCGGTCTGCTCCAGCAGCTCTTTCAACGTTCCGGTGGCGATTACCTTGCCATCGTCCATTGCCATCAGCCAGTCGAACCGCTCGGCTTCATCCATATAGGCGGTAGCGACGATCACGCTCATTTGCGGTCGGCGAGCGCGGATGGTGTTGATCAGGTCCCAGAATTGACCGCGCGACAGCGGATCGACTCCGGTCGTCGGCTCGTCAAGGATCAGCAGATCCGGGTCGTTAATCAGTGCGCAGCATAGGCTCAGCTTTTGCTTCATCCCGCCGGAAAGCTTGCCGGCCGGGCGGTCTTCGAACGGGTCAAGCGCGGTGGCAGTCAAAAGCTCGGTGATGCGCGCCCGGCGTTCGGCGGTCCCCTGGCCGAAGAGACGTCCGAAAAAATCGATATTCTCGAAGACGCTGAGCGTCGGATAGAGATTGCGACCCAAACCCTGCGGCATATAGGCAATGCGGCTGCGAATGCTCCGCAGATGCCCCTGCCGGGAAAGATCCTCGCCGAAAACAATGACCTTGCCGTTCTGAATCCGCCGCACGCCGGAAATGAGTCCAAGCATCGAGGATTTGCCGACGCCGTCGGGGCCAATCACGCCGACCATGATTTTCGGCGGGATGTCGATCGTCACATTCTCAAGTGCAACCGTGGCGCCGTAGCGGTGCGAAACGCCCTCGAGCCGGGCTATCGGAGGCTCGGTCATTGCGGCAGCTTGACCTGCAGATCGCTCGGCCAAGGTTTCGTCGGATCGGTCCGCACGATCCCGATCCCCCGCACGCCTGTCTTTACTCGCCGGCTGTATTGCTTGAGGACCTCGGCATCCAATTGCAGCTTGGCGCGGAACATCAGTTTCTCGCGCTCCTCGTTGGTCTCGACGGTCTTCGGCGTAAACTGTGCATCGGCAGCGACAAAGCTGACCTTGGCCGGAACCACATAGTCGGGCGCCGGATCGAGGACGATGCGCGCTTCGCTGCCGATCTCCAGCTTTCCGGCCGCTGCTGCCGGCAGGAAAATGGTCATGTAAACATCGTGCAAGTCGAGAATAGTCATGACCTTGCCGCCGGCGGCCACGACTTCACCATTGCGGGCCAGCAGATATTGCACGCGCCCGGTGCGCGGCGAGACGAGAACGAGATCGTGCAAAATCGCTTCGATGCGATCGACCTCGGCTTGCGCGCTTTTAATAGCGGCTTCGGCCTGGTCGCGCTGCGCCTCCGCACCAACCACACCAGCCTGCGAACTTTCATAGTTGCGTTGACGCTGATCGAAGGTCTGTTGGGTGATGATTTGGGTTTTGATCAATTCCTTTCCGCGCTCGAAATCCGACTTCGCGGCGGCAAGAACGGCTTTACGCTGATCGATCTGCGATAAAGCTTCCGCCAATGTCTGTCTGGCTTTCTCCAGATTGGACTGCGCCGCCCGCAGCTGCGCCTCGTATTCCGGCGATGAAACGCGGCCGACGACCTGACCGGCCTTGACCTCGCTTCCTTCTTCCACCTTGATGTCAACAAGCCGACCGGGATATTTGGCAGCGACATCGACCTGCGTCGCCTCAATGCGGCCGTTGGTCTTGACGATGCCCGGCGGCGTTCCTCTGCCGAGGAGACGCTCGAACAGGCTCGGTTTGGTCTTGGCCTGCGCCGCGGGTGATAATGCATTTGCAATCGGCGGCGGCAGATAAAGCGACGGACGCGGCGGACCGGCCGCGACAAACAACAACGCAAAAAGACTGATGCCGACGACGCGTGCGCGCATTGCGATGCCCCCGTGACAATGCAAAAAAATACTAGCCTAATGCCGCCGCCCGCTCAATACACGCCGACCCTTCGCGCATAATTTAAAATTTGAGCAATTGTTTGTTATGCGCATTGCGCTCGGACTCCCGGTGGGCGCCCTACCTCGCTCGACAACAAAATCGTCACTTTTGCGCCACCGATGCTCGGGTACCATTCCAAAAAATTTGTTTGAATGATAACGTAAGCATGACTACCGCTCATCTTCGATCGCAGATT
>JAGXAC010000176.1 GCA_019075925.1 Hyphomicrobiales bacterium
AATTCGACGGCCCGGTCAACAGCCTGATCGATATACGGCGCCAACCGCTTGAAATCGTGCTCGCTCGGACGGTGCTTGGAATGGAAATGAGTCGATAGCATCCCTATCGGCTGATTGTCTCGGCCAATCAATGGCGTCGATTGCACCGCGCGGAAACCGGCCGCCCGCGCTATTGGGCGCATTGAGGCAAATGAATCGTCGGTTGTTACGTCTTCGATGATTATTCGTTTTTGCTCACGCAGGGCATATCCGCAAGCGCAGTTGTCGCGCGCGGAGACCGCACGGAAATAGTCAAGGAAATCGTGTCCGAAACCGCGCTGAGCCGCGATGAAAAGCGTCTCCCCGTTCCGACTTAGCAACTGGATATTGCCCTTGCTCGCACCCAATTCGGTCATTGCCATTGAGAGAATTTCGTCGAGATGTTTGTGGGTGCGCGGGGCACGATTGTGATTGATGATGGGCCCGCCCATCAACGCGGCCAGTTTTTTTTCTTCTTCGGCCAGTAGGCGAACAATGGTTTGGCGTTTGACGCCATCCATTTCCGTCGCGAGCAGCTTGCGAAAGTGCTCGATGTTGAGGCGGGCAACCGTTTTATCCATAACCCCCACTCCAAGGCAGTGAAATATAGCACCCTGGCGCACAGTCCAAAATCCATTGCGACAGAACCGGGTCGCTGAGCTGGGTCGTCGATGAAAATCTTCAAGAATGCTCAATGGCTTCCGCGTTTTCACGCCTGACCATGGCTTTCGGAGATCAGCTGCTACAGACCAGGGCGCGCGCTTGCCAGCAACGAACGTCCGGCGAACGGCATGATGCTTTGCAATTCGGCATGCAGCGCCGCCTAAGTCAGCAGTTTGCCGGGGTCGCTCAGTTGCTGCCGCAATGTTTCCAGAAAGCGTGCGGCGTCGGCGCCAAAAACGACCCGATGGTCGCAGGCTAATGTGCATGCTGCACCATGGGAACGCGACGCGGCAACCGACAAAATCGCCGATGCACCCGCCGGGATGATCGAGTCGAAGGTTTCCACGACGGAAAACACGCCAAGGTCGCTTAGATAGAATGTCGCGCCGCTATAGTCGGCGGGCACCAGGCGCCGGGTTTTGACCTTCTCGCGCAGCGCGCTCCAATCCCGCGCCAGAGTCGAGAGCGAGCGGCCGGCTGCGTCGCGCAAGACCGGTGTGATAAGCCCATCGCCGCTGTCGACGGCGATTCCAATGTCCACCCGATCGCGCTGCGCCAACCCTTGCGGCGTATATGCGGCATTGAATAGGGGTTGCGCCGCAATGGCACGCGCACAGGCGCGGACCAGGAGGAGCGTGAGCGATTGCTGTTGCGTTTTGGCCGCCGCCACCAGGGGTTCGAGAGGCAAAAGGGCCGTGACGCGAAATGTCGGTATCGCCGCGCTGGCAATCATGTTGCGCGCCACGGCCTCGCGCAGACTGCTGGCGCGTTCGATCCGGTAGGGCGGGCCGGCTTCCAGCGGCGACGATGGCGTGTTTACCGGCGCGGCTGGTGCGGGGGTGCTCTCGCGACGATGATGTGCGTGTTCTGAATCGCCCGAGGAACGCGACGTTCCTATCGACGCTGCTAATACCGCCGAGACTTGGGATTCAGGGACTCGTGCGGTCGCGGCTTGGCCGTCACCCGCAGGCTTCGGCGCAGGAGACGCCGGCGGTCGAAGGGTCATGCCGGCGGTCGGAGCGGCGCCGCCGGCAACCTCCTCTCGCTTGTCGGCGATATAGCCGATGACGTCGCCGACGGGAGCTTCCGTGCCTTCCGCGGTCAATGGTCCGCTCAGATAACCATCATCGAATGCCTCGACTTCCATGACGGCTTTGTCGGTCTCGACCTCGGCGATCACATCTCCTTTCTTGATCGGGTCGCCCGGCTTCTTCGTCCACTTGACCAAGCGGCCGTTGCTCATCGTATCCGACAGTGCCGGCATGGTAATGGGCTGAGCCATTGTCACGCAGCTTTGGTTTTTTCTTTGGTTGATTGATAAAGGTTGCGCGCGGCCGCGACGATATCCGGCACCTGCGGAATGGTAGCCGCTTCAAGCGAACCGTTGAAGGGCGTCGGAATATCGAGGCCGGCCAGCCGCTGCACCGGCGCGTCAAGCGAATAAAAGCACCGCTCGGTCACTGTCGCTGCGATTTCGCCACCGGCGCCGGCGAAGCGGCAGTCTTCCTCGACAACCAGCACGCGATGCGTTTTTTCCACCGACTTGACGCAGGTGTCCCAGTCGATCGGACGCAGGCTGCGCAAATCGATGACTTCCACCTCGCAACGCTATTGAGGCGATGGAAGATGCCGAACGGCGCCAGCTTGTCATCTCAACCGCTGCCGCTTCAGAGGACATGGTTGCGATCAGCGTCGCGGATACGGGTTCGGGCATCGCGCCGGAGATCGGCGCTCAGCTGTTTCAGCCGTTTATTACCACGAAGCGACATGGGATGGGGGTAGGCCTGTCGATTTCACGTACTATCATCGAGGCGCATGGCGGGACGATTGCGCCTCGCCAAAATCCTGGCGGCGGAACGATCTTTTCCTTTACGCTACCGGCGGTCAGCAAAGAGGAAGCCGGCGATGCCGTCTGAAGCAGCGACGCACGTTCACATCATCGACGACGATGCCGCGATGCGGGAGTCTTTGGTTTTTCTTTTGCGTACCGCGCAGATCGTAGCGAAAGCTTTTCCGTCGGCACCGGCTTTTCTTGCGAGCTTGCCCGATCCCCGGTTGAGCTGCGTAATCACCGATGTGCGCATGCCGGAAATGGGCGGCCTCGATCTCTTGCGGCGTTTGCGCGATATGAAGATCGACGTGCCGGTCATAGTGATCACCGGCCACGGCGACGTGCCGCTGGCGGTGGAAGCAATGAAGTTCGGGGCCATAGATTTTCTTGAGAAGCCGTTCGACGATGACGTGCTGTTGGCGAGCGTTCGAGCGGCGCTTGAGCAGCAACAAGGCGAGGCCAAGCGCCATGCCGAGCGCGCCGACATCGAAGGTAGGATCACGGCTCTTTCCAATCGCGAGCGCGATGTCCTCGGTGGGCTGGTCGCCGGACGCGCCAACAAGCGGATCGCGTATGATCTGGGAATTAGTCCTCGCACGGTCGAAATCTACCGCGCCAATCTCATGGACAAGATGCGGGCCGGTTCCCTGTCCGATCTGGTGCGAATGGCGCTAATCGCCGGAATTCTGGGGCAAGAGTAGCGGCCGAACGGCAAAATAATCTTTTAATCCCCATTGACGCACATCAAAACGGGACCGCTTTCCATGTGGTGTTTTGCTTTGGACTTGGATGTCGAAACTGCGAGGCAATTTTGCAAACCGAAGCACCGCGAACATTGCCGGCTGCCCCGCCGCTGGTTGTGATCGTCGTCGATGACGACCCGGCTGTGCGCGGCTCGCTAAAGTTCTCGCTCGAGTTAGAGGGTTTCTTGGTTCGCGCCTATGGCAGCGCCGCCGACGTCCGCACGGCAGGACTGGATGATGCGGATTGCCTGGTGATCGATCAGCGCATGCCGGCAATGACTGGACTGGATTTCATCGCGAAATTGCGCGCGCAAAACATATCCATCCCGGCGGTGCTGATCATAAGCCAGCCGAACGCAGCGGTTAGCGATCGCGCGGCCAAGTTGGGCGTTCCGATTGTCGAAAAACCGCTTCTTGGCAATGCGCTGGTGGAGAGGATTCAACGAGCCTGCAATCCGACGGCCGCATAGGGCGTTTGTTTTCGATGCTATTCTTTGTTTTCGATGCTATTCCATGATGTGCAGCAGTCGCACGGCCTCGTCGGCACTAAGGTTGGCAACGTCCGTATCGCGCGGATCAGGTTTAAGGGCGGCGTAAAGGCTTTTTGCCGCTTCGCGCAACTCCTCCCGATGCACAATGTCGTCTTTTTGTAGGGACGCTGCGGTTCTTGCCAGTTCGCGGAGGATATCGGCGAACAGCGCGCAGTGAAAATGCATACGAACGCTTTTGCGCGTATCCGGCGTGCCGGAGCGATAAAAACTTAATGATACTCCATTTTGGTCAAAATGGGCGTCGAAGCGTGCCGTTTGCTCAAACGAACCGATGTAAAGCTTGTCCGGATATTCGACGGCAACTTCGGCCTTGTCGGGAATTGGCTTGCGCATGATAATCTCCAATCAGTTTAGGAAAGTATCAGGTCAAATTGCGCCGCTGCTTTTGACTTCGATCAAGATCGCAAATGGATCACGGGCCCTGGATTGATCGTAAATATGCCACGAGCGCATGCGCATCGTCTCGGCTGAAGCGAAATGTCGGCATATCCGGGTGGCCGCTGGAGAAATGATCGAGCAACTGATGCTTGAATGCATCAAGGTCCACCCGCTGGCCGAGCGTGCGAAAGGGCGGCGCACCAGCGTGCGGGCTTGAACCGCTGCGCCCGACGGCGTGACAGTGCGCGCACAATCGTTCAGCGAGGACCAAACCCTGGCGTGCCGGCTCCGCAAGTTCTCCAGCGCGATCCTGAGCGGATATGATTGAAACGCCCGCATATAACGCCAACGTAAATGCGAGAGCGCACTCGGATGCGCGCCGGCAAAGCATCAGAGAAAGCCTCAAATGCTTGTCGCCCATGCGCGCCAATGAGTTGGGCTTATCTCGATCGGCTTGCGAGTATTGGCGTTGATCCAGACGCCGTCCTGGTAACGGCAGGGAAAAGCAATCGGATGGACACCGGTCTTGTCGATAACGGCAACTTCCAAATTGCGGCCCGACGGCACGCTGATAATCTCATCCCATTCCATCGATTGATGACATCCCTTTCCAAACAAAAATATGACACATTTGGCGACCGCCGCTTTGATCTAGATCAAGATAGCGGTCACTGCGGCCCTGTGTCGGCAAAAGCGGAAAAGGTTTTTGCTTTGTCCTCATACGCGAAAAGCTCGGCGTACCGTCCCCAGGCGATTGCCGAGTTTAACGTCCGCTCCGCGTCTCGATGCGTCAGGTGATCGCCCAATTCGATATCAAATCTTGATCGCGGTGCGTTATGCCGGTCGCGCTCGTGCAACACGCGGCAGATGTGTGCGGTCAGTGGTACGAACCGCAGGAGGTGCTCCCTGAACAGCTTCTTTCGCTCGTCGATGCCGCTGCCGGCAAATACCTGTCCCGCGGCGGTCAATTTCAAGGCGCCATGCTTGAGTTCGGCAAACTCCAGAATGTGCAGTGCTTCGCCGATGGGGAAAAGATCGTCGACTTCCAGCGAAAGCGACTTTGCAAGAACGTCGAGCGAGGCATATCCGTGATAGGGCGCCCTCTGGATGATTTCGATGAGCCCGGCTATCCGGTTTACCGAAGCGTGCGGCAATGGCTGCCCGAGGCCTCCATGGGGTTGCTTCGAATCTCCCGCCGGCTCGATCGTTCGGGCCGTCAGCGCCGCATAGACGGTGTCGACGATATTGCCGAATTCCTCGTCGATACGATTCCGTGGGCGTGGAAGCGGGATACTGATGTCTGCCCCGACCCGCGCCGGATGGGAGGACAAGATCACAAGGCGATCGCACATCAATACCGCTTCCTCGATATTGTGGGTGACCATCAGGACCGATTTGGTCGGAAGCTGCTTTTGCTCCCACAGGTCAAGAAAATCGGTGCGCAGAGTTTCGGCGGTCAAAACGTCAAGCGCGGAAAATGGTTCGTCCATCAACAACACGTCGGGCCGCGTCGCCATCGCCCTGGCGAACCCTACGCGCTGGCGCATGCCGCCGGAGAGTTCGCGCGGATACGCGGACTGAAAGCCATCGAGGCCGATCAGGTCGATGGCATCCTGCGCGCGGCGATGGGATTCTTCTCGTGGTAGACCGAGCGCGTCGAGTCCGGCTTCGACATTCTCCATCACTGTGAGCCACGGGAAGAGGGCGAACGTCTGGAATACGACCGAAATTCCCTCCGCGGGTCCGGTGAGCGGAGCGCCGCGATAGATTACCTCGCCGGACGTCGGCTTGATCAGGCCGGCGGCGATCCGTAGCAGCGTCGATTTCCCCGATCCCGATCGGCCGAGCAGACCGAGGATTTCCCCGCGGCGGATCGGCATATCGATGCGGTCAAGCACGGTCAGCGGATCACCGCCGCGCTTGGCAAACGCCATCGATACTTGGCGCAGGTCAATGATGCTGGCGCCATCCTCCGCCACGATGCGCCCTCTCAGTCAAGCCGCGTTCGGCGCTCGGCATAGGCGTAGAGCGGTCGCCATAAAAGCCGGTTCATGGCGACCACCAGTACCGACATCACCGCGATCCCAAGCGCAATGCGCGGATAGTCCCCTGCCTTGGTCATTTGCGCGATGTAGGCGCCGAGCCCGAGGCCATTAAGTTCGATCGGTCCCCAGCTTACCATTTCCGAGACGATGCTTGCGTTCCACGCGCCCCCGGATGCGGTGATTGCACCGGTTACAAAATAGGGAAAAATGCCCGGCAGCATGACGTCGCGCCACCAGCGCCAGCGACCTATCCGAAATGTCTTCGCCGCTTCACGCAAATCAGTCGGAAAAACACTGGCGCCGGCGATCACGTTGAACAGAATGTACCATTGTGTACCCAAAATCATCAGCGGACTCAGCCAGATGACCGGCGATAGATGAAATCGCACGATCAGGTAGACGGCGATTGGGAACAAAAGGTTGGCAGGGAACGCGGCGAGAAATTGGGCGGCGGGTTGAACTTTTTCCGCCAGCGTCGGCCTTAAGCCTACGGCCACCCCAATCGGGACCCAGACAAGCGTCGCAACCGCGATGAGGATAACAACGCGCAACAGTGTCAATCCGCCGTTTTGGATCGCGTCGAACAAATCGGTCCAGGTTAATTCGACCCGAGCGAACCTCATCGACAGCAGACCAAGATATACGACGCAGGCCAGGACCAGGCCGTACCAAAAGAGATCGATCAAGAGGGAGGATCGCTTGGACCGTTCGAACGCGACGGTTCCGGATCGCGGCGACAGGCGAGCACGGGCGATGAATTGCATCAACGAGCCAAATGCGGCGAGCGGCGCCCGCAACCAGTTCGATTGCTGGAATAAATCCATGAT
>JAGXAC010000177.1 GCA_019075925.1 Hyphomicrobiales bacterium
CCGATCGCAGCCGCAGGCTTCGTCGGGCTGATGAGTCTCTTCAACATGGGCTGCCGCTTCTTCTGGGCGTCCACCTCCGACTACATCGGGCGCAAGAACACCTACTTCGTGTTCATGGTGCTCGGTTTCATTATCTACTGCACCGTGCCGCACACCGGCAGCATCGGCAGCGTCGGAGGCTTCGTGATCTGCTTCCTCATCATCATCAGCATGTATGGTGGTGGCTTCTCGACGGTCCCGGCGTATCTCAAGGACATGTTCGGCACCCGCTACGTCGGCGCCATCCATGGCCTGTTGCTGACCGCATGGTCAGCGGCCGGCATCTTCGGACCGGTGCTGGTCAACTACATCCGCGAGTACAACATCACCCACGGCGTGCCGAAGGCGCAGGCCTATAATGTCACCATGTACATTATGGCCGGGCTTTTGGTCATCGGCTTCATCTGCAATCTGTTGGTGAAGGCGGTGAACTCGCGCTTCCATATGGAGGCGGAGGGCGGCGCGCTCGCCACTGCGGCGGAAGCCGGTGCAGCCATGGCTACGCGGCTCACCGGCAAGCCGGCTGGCGCTTAAAGGAGAACCCGATCATGGCCACTCAAAATCAAGACGGCACGAGCGCGATACACCTCTTGCTCGCCTGGGCGTTCGTCGGAATTCCGCTTATTTTGGGCGTCGTGCAAACAGCGATAAACGCGTCAAGGCTGTTTCACTAACACGCACCGAAATATATCGACGGTTACAGCGCCGCTTCTTGGTCCGCCAAGAGGCGGCGCTGGCATTTTTGCCGCCGCACGGTTGTCAAAGGTCGAACGGCAGCCCCCTTGACGCGAGGCCGGGTATCGGGGTCACTATCGAACAGGGCGCTCGGAATTGAAAAATGTCATGACCGACACTCATCTTTCCATTCGGATCGATCTGGCGTCGGGAAATCGCATAGGCCCGGGAAAAATCGCACTTTTGGAAGCAATCCGCGCGACCGGATCGATATCGGCGGCAGCGCGAGCGATCGGCATGTCGTATCGGCGCGCCTGGCTACTGGTCGACGAAATCAACCACACGCTGGCGGAGCCGGCGGTTAAGGCCGAAACCGGCGGGGCGCGCGGCGGCGGTGCTGCTGTCACCCCGACCGGTGAGCAAATGGTCGATCTTTACCGATCGATCGAAACACGCGCCCGAACGGCCGCCGACGGCGAATTTCGTGCCATCGGCAAGCTTATTCGCCACGAGAAGCCCTGAACCGGCCATTGTGCCGGAAACGGTTCGGCGGGCACATCCGCGTACGATCCATAGAATTGAGCGAAGCCCGGGGGAGATGCCATGACCGGCCACATTGCCGTAACCGACGACGGTGGCGTTCGCACCGTCCGAATCAACCGGCCGGAAAAGAAAAACGCCCTGACATTGGCGATGTATCTCGCCATGACCAACGCACTGCGCGAAGCCGATCAAGACGGAACGATCCGCTGCGTCCTGTTGGCCGGGGCCCGCGACGCCTTCACCGCCGGCAACGATCTCGCCGATTTCATGCAGGCGGCCGACGGCGGGCTTGACCCGCGGGCGCACGAATTCATCACGTCGCTGGCCCGCATGCAAAAGCCCATGGTAGCCGCGGTCAACGGGGTCGCGGTCGGGCTCGGCACCACCATGCTGCTGCACTGCGACTATGTGGTCGCCGGCACCGGCGCCAAGCTGATGACGCCGTTCCTCAAACTCGGGCTCATTCCTGAGGCGGCGTCGACCCTGCTGGCGCCGATGCGCATGGGGCATGTGCGCGCCTTCGCGTTGTTGGCGATGGGGCGGCCGCTGTCCGCCGACGAGGCGAAAGAGGCCGGACTGGTGAATGTCGTGGTCGGTCCGGCCGAGGTCGACGGTGTCGCCTTGGCGGCGGCACGCGAGATCGCGGCGTTGCCGGCTCGCGCCATCGCCCTGACGCGCGGCTTGATGCGCGCGCAGCAGCAAATGATCCTCGACCGCATGGAAGAGGAGTCGAAGCACTACAAGGATCTTTTGCAATCCGACGAAGCGCGCGCGGCATTCCAGGCGTTCTTCGCTCGCAACAAGTGAGGGCCACGATGTCGCTTTCCGGAAAGACGCTGTTCATCACCGGCGCCTCGCGCGGCATCGGGCTTGCGATCGGACTGCGCGCCGCGCGCGACGGCGCCAATGTCGCGATCGCTGCGAAGACCACCACACCGCACCCGAAGCTTGCCGGCACCATCTACACAGCAGCGGACGAAATCGTGCGCGCCGGCGGCAAGGCGCTGCCCTTGATCGTCGATGTCCGCGACGAACTGGCGGTCAAAGAGGCGCTCGACGAGACCGCGGCGACCTTCGGCGGCATCGACATCGTGGTCAACAACGCCAGTGCGATCTCGCTCACGCCAGTGGCTGCGACCGACATGAAACGGTTCGACCTGATGCATCAGATCAATGCGCGCGGCACCTTCGTTGTCTCGAAATGGGCGATCCCGCACCTGGAGAAGGCCGACAACCCGCACATTTTGATGATCTCCCCGCCGCTCGACATGAAGGAGAAGTGGTTTGCCCCGCATACCGGCTACACCATGGCGAAATTCGGCATGAGTCTCGTGGTGTTGGGGCTGGCCGGCGAACTGCGCTCGAAAGGCATCGCAGTCAACGCGCTATGGCCGCGCACGGTCATCGCCACAGCTGCCGTGCAAAATCTGCTCGGCGGCGACGCGATGATGCGCGCCGCGCGCAAGCCGGAAATCATGGCGGAGGCGGCCTACGCCGTCTTCTCGCGGCCCTCACGCGAATTCACCGGACAGTTCCTGATCGACGACAATTTTCTGGCCGAGAACGGTGTCACCGACTTCGACCAATTTCGTGTCGACCCGACGCAAAGCTTGGCGCAGGATTTCTTCGTACCGGCGGAGATCGCGCCGCCGAAGGGCGTCGACCTGGGACCGTTGGCGGATTAGGCGCGTGATCGGCTGGCCGCCCACCACCCCGGTTGCCGCGGCGCGGCCGAGCGCGGCGCCCACGCCAGGCTGATCTCTACTCTGCCGCAAGGGCGGCTTGGCCGGTCGGCTGCCGGCCCGCCGGAGCAAACGTGCTCAATGCGAACCAAGAGCGGAAGGCGGCGATGTCGTTGCGCGATCCGTCGAGACGCAGGCGGCCGCCGCGAACGGCTTCGGCGAGCGGGATGTGGCCGAGCCAAACCTGGGTCAGCACGCGCAGATTGGCTTCGACGAAAAGATCGACCTCGAAACCGGGATTGCGGTAGCACAGATCGACGACGCCGCGCTCGAACACAAGCCAGTAGCGCCGCCGGCTGACCGGAACGCCGGAAAGCCGGAATTCGGCGACATACCGGCCGTCGCGCGGGGGCGATTTGGCCACGGCGTTGCGGCGGATATCCCACATCAAAAGATCCGAATCCAGATTGATGGTGTCGACGAGATCGTGACGTAGCCAGCGTTGCGCCCACACGCCCATTTTTTCGACGACCGGAAACAAGTCTCGGCCGGCCGCAGTGAGGTGATACTCGAAAGAGCCGCCGGCGTTACGGCGGCGCTCGACAATACCGGCGAACTGCAGTTCCTTGAGGCGCCGGGTCAACAACGCCGAGGACATCCGCGGCACCCCGCGTTGCAGCTCATTGAAGCGGACGCTGCCGCACAACAACTCGCGGACAACAAGCGGCGTCCACCGCTCCGCCAACACCGCCGCTGCAAGAGCGACCGGACAGAACTGGCCATACGTCGTCCTCTTCTCGACCATGCGACACCCTCCGTGCTGGCGGGTCCGAGCGCTTCACATATTAAAGTTGTCCAATGATCCGGCCACGCCCAAACTGCGGCAAATGCCCGCAATGGAGGTCCGTTCATGGCCCGCTCCTTCGATCTGCAAGCGCTCGTACATATTATCGGACCACGCTTTGCCGAAGCCGCGGCCGAGCGCGACCAAGGCGATATTTTCGTAGCCAAGCATTACGACGTATTGCAGGAACACAGGGTATTTTCGGCGCTCGTTCCCGCCGAACTCGGCGGCGGCGACGTGCGTCACAGCGCGATGTGCGCTTTCCTGCGCCAGCTTGCTCATTATTGTCCATCGACCGCGCTGGCATTGTCGATGCATCAGCATCTGGTCGCCGCGAGCGCCTACCATCACCGAAACGGCCGGCCGGGAAAGCAGCTGTTGGAGCGGGTCGCCGCCAACGAAACCGTGTTGATCTCCACCGGCGCCAATGACTGGATGGAATCGAACGGGACGGCCGAACGCGCCGACGGCGGTTTCCGGGTCAGCGCGAGAAAGCCATTTGGAAGCGGTTCGCCCAAAGGCGGCGTCCTGGTGACCTCCGCCCCGTACCAGGACCCCAAGGAGGGCTGGCAGGTCCTGCACTTCGGCGTTCCATTCAGCGCCCCCGGCGTATCGCTCGCCGACGATTGGCAGACCCTCGGTATGCGCTCGACCGGGTCCCACACCATCATTCTGGACAAGGTGTTTGTGCCCGACAACGCCGTTTCGCTGAAGCGGCCGCGCGGCCGCTTTCACCCGGCGTGGAACGTCATTCTGACTGTGGCGATGCCGCTGATCATGTCGGTCTATGCGGGTATCGCGGAAGCCGCGGCCGCTATCGGCCGCGAGCTGGCCGGCAAGCGTCACGGCGATCCGACGGTGGTTTATTTGCTCGGCGAACTGAGCAACGAACTCACCACCGTGCAGCTTGCCATCGATGACATGGTTCGCCTCGCCAACGACCTTGATTTTACCATGACGCTCGAGGTCGCCAACGCAATTCTGGTGCGCAAGACCATCGTCGCCGAGCATGTGCTTACGACGGTCGAAAAAGCGCTGGAGACAGCCGGCGGCTCCGGCTTCTATCGCAAGGCCGGGCTGGAGCGGCTGTTGCGCGACGCGCATGGCGCGCAATTTCATCCGCTATCGGCCAAGCGCCAGCACCGATTCACCGGCCGCGTTGCGCTCGGTCTCGATCCGGTCGCGGACGCCGTCTGATCCTGTGACGCTTGCGCGCGCGATCGCGAGCGCGGCGCCTTGATTCCGCCGCGACGGCTGATGACGCCGCGGCTCGACCGCCGCGATTGAAGCTTAAGCCAGCCACCGCTTGCGGCGCTTATAGTGCTTGCCGTCACGAAATGACTTGCGCTTGCCCTCGGCGACGCCGAGGTAGAATTCCTTGACGTCCTCGTTCTCGGACAATGCGGTGGCGGTGCCATCGAGCACGATGCGCCCGTTTTCGAGCACGTAGCCATACCCGGAATACTTCAGCGCCAGATTGGCGTTTTGTTCCGCCAGCAGGAAGGAAACGCCTTCGCTTTCATTCAACGATTTCATGATCGTGAAAATTTCCTCCACGATCTGCGGCGCCAGACCCATCGACGGTTCGTCGAGCAAAATCAATTTCGGATTTGACATCAACGCCCGGCCGATTGCGCACATCTGCTGCTCGCCGCCCGAAGTATATCCGGCCATCGCCTGGCGCTTCTCGGCCAGTCGCGGAAAAAAACTGTAGACCTTGTCGAGGCTGGCGCGGATGGCGGCAGAGCCGTCACGGCGGGTAAACGCGCCGGTCATCAGATTTTCCTCGATGGTCAGGTGTCCGAAACAGTAACGGCCTTGCATCACCTGAATGCAGCCGCGCCGGACCACTTCATTGGGCGAAAGTGCCTGCACCTGATGGCCGCTGAAGACGATCGAACCCTTGGTCACTTCACCGCGCTCGGAGTGGAGAAGGTTGGAGATCGCCTTGAGCGTGGTGGTTTTGCCGGCGCCGTTGGCGCCGAGCAGCGCAACAATGCCGCCGTCCTGTACGGTCAGCGACACGCCCTTGAGCACGAGAATGACGCGGTCGTAGACCACCTCAATGTTGTTGAGCGACAGGATGGCCTGGGCTCCGGGCGCGCTTTCAGGCGCGGATTTCGTCGGCGCGGCGACAGTCATGGCGGCGGTCCTTTGATCCGAAATTAGAAGGTTTTGCGGACGCAGGCGAGCAAAAACAAGGAGGGGCCTCGCCCAGGCAAGACCCCTCCTCCGAGGATGCACTGGCCGGCGGACATTTCCCGCCGGCCATGTCGTGTCGCCTTACGACGACTTGTCGCAGGCTTCGGTCCGCTTCGGCCAGCCGGTATTGGCTTTGGCATAGGCATCCGCCGAACTCTGGATCAGCGGCAGCACCTTATCCTTGATCGGATCGAGCGTGCCGGGTTGCTTCACCCACTTGGTTCCGTCCCACTGAACGAGCGAAATGGCGTTGTGCCCGTTGTGGTCCGCGCAGGTCAGCTTGACCGGAGTGGCAAAGTTCTCCAGCCCGATTTCCTTCCAGCGCGCCGCAGTGATGTTGAGATTTTCCAAACCGCGCCGCATGTCTTCGCCGGTGATTTCCTTCTTGCCGGTCAGACGTTGCGCCGTACGAATCGCTTCGGCAATCAGCACCGAATTGAGAATGCCACGGTCATAGAAGTTCTCACCGACCTTATCCTTCGAGGCGACCTGGCTTTTGCCCTTGTCGACCACGTATTTCATGATGTCTTTGATCGCCGGGAAGTTCGTACCGACGGCGTTGATGTCGAGCGACGAATAGCCTTTCGCCGCCGCGCCCGCCGGACGCGGATCGTCATCGTTGCCGGACCACCACACGCCGACCAACCGGTTCATCGGGAAGCCGATCTTGCCGGCTTCCTTGATGGCGGTCGGATTCATGGCGCCCCAGCCCTGCAGATAAATCCAGTCAGGCCGATCGCGCCGGATGTCGAGCCAAAGCGAACTCTGGTTCTGCATCTGCGCTCCCGGAACCGGATAGAGCTTCAGCGTGAAGCCGTAGTCCTTGGCGAGCGCTTCGAGGAGCGGAATCGGCTCCTTGCCATAAGGCGCGTCGAGATGGACGAGGCCGATTGTCTTGCCCTTGAGCTTGTCGAAACCGCCTTCGACGTTCGCCGCGTGACGAATGAATGCCGACGCGCCGTCCCAGTACGTATCGGGCGGGTTGAACACCCACGGGAATTGACTGCCGTCGGCCGAGGCTGAGAGACCGTAAGCCATCGACAGGACTGGAATCTTGT
>JAGXAC010000178.1 GCA_019075925.1 Hyphomicrobiales bacterium
GCGCCGCGCGGTCGCCGCCATAGAAGACGACGAGCGACTGGCACTTGATCGTCGTGTCGCCCTGCACCACCTGCACATCGCCGGCAAACGTCGCCATCTTTTCCTTGTCGCGGACCTCGAGCGTCGCGGCTTCGATTTGAATCGGCTGGTCCTGGTTCTGCTCTTGCAGGAAGCCCGGACTGTTGACGGCGTTGCGCGGCTGCGCCGCCGCCGTGGCCGGCGCGGCCAGCGCCACTATCACCATCCAGTGGCCGAGCGAGCGCATCATCGGTCCTCGGCCTGCGCAGGTAGCTGATCGGGATGAACCGTCATTGTCACACCGCCGCCGAAACGGATGATGGCGCCGCTGTCGAGGACATCCAGCCGTTTGGCATTGATCACGCCGTTGGTCAGCTTCACCCACACCGGCTTATCCGAGCGCACGGTGCCTTTATGGACGTCGATCGCAGCCTCGCTCAGGCGCAACTCGTTGCCGGTCGAAGAAAACAAATGAACGTTGTCGCGCAAGATAAGCGTCTCGGATTTCATATTGTAGTTGCCGCCGTTGGAGGTGACGTGAACCATGCTCTTGTCTTCCATCTCCATGCTGGCCTGGATTTGATGCAATTCCATAAAATCGGGTTTGGTGATGTCCTGTTCGGCGGATTGGGCGCTGAACTCGTATGGTCGGGAATCGACCGTGAAGCCACTCAGTTTGGGCTGCTGCATGGTCACCTTGGTGCCTTTGATCACCAGCTTGCCGAGATCGTGGGGCAGCCGAATGCCGGCCGTCGGCATGTAGTTGGCCCCGATCACCGTCAGCAGGGCAGCCGCGATGGCGAGCGGAACCCCGATCCGCAGCCACCGCACATACCGGCTGTGCCGCACGGCGGCGCGATATAGCGCTTCCGCATCGCCGCGCGAAGCCGTCGAAAATCCGCCGCGTCGCGCACTATCCGCTGAATAGGTCAGAAGCTGCCCCTTCGGACTCGCCCCGAGTCGGTGCGGAACCTTTTAGCGGTTCCGCCCCTGAATTGTCGCCTGCGAATATGGCCGCTACCGGGCACGGCGGGCTTGGCCGCGACGCAAGGCCGCAAAAGACGCCCGTCGCGCCGCTTACGAATGCGCGAAAATATCCTCGTCGGCGAAGCCCGCCAGATCGAGCCGGACCCGGTCCGGCAGAAATTTGAAGCAAGCGGCGGCCAGCGCATCGCGCTTTTCGCGTGCAAGCATCGCGTCGAGCCGTTCCTTGAGAGCGTGCAGATAAATGACGTCGGCGGCCGCATAAGAAACCTGCGCGTCGCTCAGTTCCGCAGCCCCCCAGTCCGATAATTGCTGCTGCTTCGACAGGTCGTGACCCAGCACCTCCTTCACCAGGTCTTTCAAGCCGTGTTTGTCGGTGTAGGTACGGGCCAGCCGCGACGCGATCTTGGTGCAGTAGACCGGCTCCGGCATCACGCCGAGTGCCTTGCTCAACATGGCGAGATCGAAGCGCGCAAAGTGAAAAATCTTGAGAAGGCGAGCGTCGGTCAACAACCGCTTCAGGTTCGGTGCATCGGCGCCGTTTGCGGGAATCTGCACCACGTCGGCGGAGCCGTCGCCGGGCGAGAGCTGGACTACGCACAGCCGGTCGCGGCCGAGCGAGAGTCCCATGGTTTCGGTATCGATCGCCACCGCGCCGGTATAGCGCGAAAGGTCGGGCAAATCGGCGCGATGCAAGCGGACGCTCATGCCTGCATCAAGTATCGCAACCAGGCGGGGCCGTCAAAATTGGCCGGGCGCCGCGGCCGCTTTCTGCGTGGACAATCCGGCAAGCTCAAAGCTCAGTGCCGCGAGGTCTTGCCGCGCCTGCGCGTCATAAGCTTGCGCATTGGCTTGCGCCTCGTTCTGCCCGTTGAAGTAAAGCCCGCTTCGGCCCTCCATTTCCGGGGCGACCGCGAGCTTGAGGATGGCGTCGGCGCCCTCCTTGACGGTACTAATCGGCCTACCGAACTGGCGCACCATGGCGGTATCCATGAACGTCGCCGGGTGCAGTGCGTTGACCGTCACGCCGCTGCCCTTCAGCTCCGGTGCAAGGCCGATGGTAAACAGGATTTGCGCGAGCTTGCTCTGCCGGTAGGCGCGCATGCCGTTATAGTCGTGCTGCAACATCACATCGTCGAAATCGATCGCCTGCTGGCCGAGCGACGCCACATTGACGATGCGCGCCGGCGCGCTGCTCTTCAACAGCGGCATGAGCAAATGGGTGAGCAGGAAACCGGAAAGGTAATTCACCGCGAAGCGCAACTCATGGCCGTCGGCGCTCATTTGCCGCGTGCCTTGCGGTCCGCCGCTGCCAATGCCGGCGTTGTTGATCAGGAGGTCGAGCCGCTTGGTTGCTTTCTGCACCGCGTCGGCCAGCCGCCGCACTTCGGCGAGCGAGGACAGGTCGGCTTGCAGGAATTCCGCCGCGCCGCCGGATTTTTTGATCGCGGCGACCACCTGCTCGCCACGGCCGCGGTCGCGGCCATGCACCAAAATACGCCAGCCGTCCGCGCCAAGCCGCTCCGCCACCATACGGCCGACGCCGTCGGTCGAACCGGTGATCAGCGCCGTCTTGCCGTTCAGCTTCGCCATCGTCGAACCTCGCCAAGCAAACCGCTGCAAGCACCAAAATCGCCGCGCCGCTGCGCGCAACGCATCGCCGCAGCTCGGAGCGACCGGAGCCTCAGATCGGCTGCCCTACTCCATCTCGGGCCCGCGGTAGCGCCAGCGCCTTGGCGTAAAGCAGAACGAAGAGGCCGAACGCCCCGCTCCACGCCGCGCCCGCAACGGCGAGCAATAATATGTAGTGAGCGCCGCCGAGTGGCGCGATGAGGCGCACCACCGCGGCAATCGTAACCAGCGCATAGATGGTTGTCGTTCCTCGACCGGCGGTGACCGGACGCCCGGTGTGACCCAGCGAAGCCCGCGTCATCACCGCAAGCGTCATGGTGCCAATCGCTCCCACCGTGAACGCGTGCAACGCGGCCGTCGGTGGCAGGATCGGAACAAAATGGTTTGCCGCCAACAACAGAAATCCAAGCGCAAGCCAGCCGTAGCCGATGTGAAGGATGGTCACCAGCGGTTCGCGCAGCGTCGCGTGGCCGCGCCAGCGCGCCAGGCGCAAGCCCACCGTAAGACCGGCGAGAAGCTCCAGCCAGGCGGCCACCGCAAAGTTCGGCTGATAAGCCCAGACCGCCAGCGTCAGCGCGACAATCGCTAGGGCGGCCCGATCGACCGCGCCGAATGTGGCCGGCGCCGAAATCTGCGGCCGCGCTTTGGCCAGCCAATTCCGGGTGAAGCTCGGAATAATCCGGCCGCCGATCAGGCTGATCAGCAAGAGCAGCGTCGCTACGCCGATTCGGTTGCCAATCTCGGCCGTCGGCGCAACGCCCAGGGCGCCGAGATGAACGAGCAGGTTGCCGGCGAGCAAGAGAAGAAGCGCCGCCAGCATCGGAAGATTGCGCCAGTTGCCTCCGGCAACGATTTCGCGCGCCACCGCGATTGCGAAGACTGCCGGAAACGCGAGATCGAGAACGGCGACGCTTTGCGCGCCAAGCGCCGCCGAAAACATGACGGCAAAACGCCCCGCCATCCACAAGGCGAGAAGCAACACTAGGGGCCCGTCCTGGAGCGGCATTCTGCCGGTCCAGTTGGGAATAGCGGTCAGCAGAAAGCCGGCGACGACCGCGGCGCCATAGCCGAAAATCATCTCGTGCACATGCCAGACGACCGGCGATAGTTTTGACGGGAGCTGGTACTGCCCCGTCAACACGATGAGCCAAATCGGAATTGCAACGGCCGCCCAGAACGCAGCGAGGAGGAAGAAGGGTCGAAACCCGGCCGAAAGAAAAGCAGGACCGTCTTGCCGGCGGTAGCGCGGAATTGCCATAACCCGTCTCATGTCAGGGGCGTTTTGCCAGGGAGCCGATTGATCCTGCGCTATATTTATAGGTAACTCTTGCAAAGGTCGATGGACCGTCCCGAAGTCGGTTCGCCGTGCATCAATATGTCCTTGGCGAGGGTGTCGGACAAAAATGATGAATGACGTCACGATTGCGCGCGGACTTCACGTTGTCTTCGTTGTGCTATGGATCGGCGGCGTTGCCTTCGTGACGACGGTCTTATTGCCGACTGTCCGTCGGCTCGAGACGCCAGACCAGCGAATTGAGTTTTTTGAACGGATCGAGCGATCCTTTGCCTGGCAGGCGCGGATTTCGACGGCGGCCGTCGGATTGACCGGGCTTTACATGCTCTATCGCTTCGACATGTGGGATCGCTTCCGACATGCCGCCTATTGGTGGATCGACGCGATGGTTGCCGTTTGGCTTGTGTTCACACTGATACTTTTCGTTGTCGAGCCATTGAAGCTGCACCAGCGGCTGGTGTCGCGAGCCGACCCGGAAATTTTATTGAAACGCGTGGAATGGGCACACCGAATCCTGCTGCTGGTCAGCCTGATCACCATCCTCGGCGCCGTTATGGGAAGCCACGGGCTGCTGTTATTCGGGTAAGCCGCAAATTCGGCGGCGACTTCAAGCCTACCATCGACCTGGGCGTCATCCGGCTTTGATCGGGATCAAAATGATATTGGGGTTACCTCTTATTCATTTGCGGTTACGATTGGCACTGCGGCAAAGCTTTTGACGCCACAATGCCGGCCGAGAAATTCGGTGGGGCAGCATGTCGAATGCCAGAAGCTTGATCGTCCTCGGCGTCACCACATGGGCGTTTGTCGTTTGTTTTGCGGTATGGCTGATGTTCGGCGTGATCGGCATCCCGATCAAAAATGAATTGGGTTTGAACGGATTCCAATTTGGCCTGCTGACGTCGACACCGGTGCTGACCGGCGCGTTGTTTCGCCTGCCGCTCGGCATCTGGACCGACAGGTTCGGCGGCCGGATCGTCATGTTTCTGCTGCTTGTCGCATGCGCAGCCCCGGTCTGGCTCGCCAGTTACGCAAACGCGCTGTGGCAGTTCCTGGTGCTTGGTCTGGCGCTCGGCCTCGTCGGCGCATCTTTTGCGATCGGCACACCGTACGTCGCGCGCTTCTTTGCCAAGGAGCGGCGCGGCTTCGCGATGGGCGTATTCGGCGCCGGAACGACCGGCGCGGCGATCAATATGTTCATCGCCCCGGCTCTGATCGCGCACTACGGATGGCAGTTTGTGCCGAAGTTCTATGCCGTCGCGCTTCTGGCGACCGCGGTGGTGTTTTGGTTCCTCTCGGCGCCCGACACCTTGGCCCCCGGCAAGAGCGGCGTATCACTGCGGAAGCAGCTGGCAGTTTTGAAGAACCTGCGAGTCTGGAAGTATTGTCAGTACTACTCGATCGTTTTCGGCGGCTTCACGGCCTTATCGGTATGGATGCCGCAATATTTTGTGAAGGAGTATGGGCTGAGCCTCGCTGAGGCCGCGCTGCTGGCCGCATGCTTCTCCCTCCCCGCCGGAGTATTACGGGCCGTCGGCGGATGGCTCGCGGACCGCTACGGCGCGCACAATGTCACGTGGTGGGTGCTGTGGGCGGCGTGGATCAGCCTGTTCCTTCTGTCCTACCCGCAGACCGACTTTATCGTGCACACGATCCGCGGCTCGGCGCAGTTCCATATCGGATTGGCGGTGCTGCCCTTTACGCTGCTGTTGTTTGCCCTGGGGGTCGCTTTTGCCTGCGGCATGGCGTCGACATTCAAATATATCGGCGACGATTTTTCGGAGAACATGGGCGTGGTGACCGGGATCGTCGGCATGGTCGGTGCGCTCGGCGGCTTTGTCCTGCCCATTATCTTCGGCATCGCCCTCGACTGGCTGGGAATCAACTCAAGCTGCTTTATGTTCCTTTACGGTGTTGTCTGGGTATCGCTGATTCTGAACTACACGACCGAGGTGCGGCGCCTGCCCGTGATGGGCGAGGAAAGGCCGGCCCGCGCGGCCGACTCGCCGAGCACGTCTATTTCATGAGTCGTTCTTTCGGGCGCCAACCTCGCCGCCGGCGCGTCCCTTTCGCCGACGGTCGCGACGAAGGATTGGACGTGAGCCCGGTGGGACTAAAGCTAGAGTAAAAATTAGAGTCGAATTTTCCGAGTGGTGCCCAGGAGAGGACTCGAACCTCCACGCCTCGCGGCGCTAGTACCTGAAACTAGTGCGTCTACCAATTCCGCCACCTGGGCACTGGCGGCGATAGGTACGAAAGCGGTCATCCCCTTGTCAATCGAGCCGGTTTTGCCCCTGTACAGCCCGGAATCGATCCTGTATTCCGCCAACAATGGCTGTGAAGAGCAATTACGACACGCTGGTCACCGTGTTCGGCGGCTCCGGGTTCATTGGTCGCCACGTGGTCCGCGCGCTCGCCAACCGGCATTACCGCATTCGCGTCGCGGTCCGACGCCCGGAGCTGGCCGGCCATTTGAAGCCGCTGGGCGGTGTCGGCCAGATCGAAACGGTGCAAGCGAACGTGCGGTTTCCGCAATCGGTCGAGGCACCGGCGCGCGGCAGCGACGTGATCATCAATCTGGTCGGCATCCTGTTCGAGCGAAGCCGGCAGCGTTTCGACGTGGTGCAAGCCGACGGCGCCGCCGTCCTGGCGCAAGCGGCGGCCGCGACGGGGGCACGGTTCATTCACGTTTCGGCCATCGGCGCCGACGCAAACTCGCCGTCGCATTACGCGCGCTCGAAAGCCGAAGGCGAGAAGCGGGTGCTGGCTGCCCGGCCGGAAGCCGTCATCATGCGGCCCTCGGTCGTGTTCGGCCGCGAGGACGATTTCTTCAATCGCTTCGCGGCGCTCGCCCGCATCGCGCCGGCGCTGCCGCTGCCCGGCGGCGGCCATACGCGATTTCAGCCGGTGTTCGCCGGCGATGTCGGCGAGGCGGTCGCGCTCGCCGTCGATGGTGCCGCCAAGCCGGGCACCATCTATGAATTGGGCGGGCCGGACATCCTCACCTTCAAGGAGCTGATGCAATTCACGCTCGCCACCATCGAGCGGCGGCGCCGGCTGGTGCCGGTGCC
>JAGXAC010000179.1 GCA_019075925.1 Hyphomicrobiales bacterium
AACTGACGATAACGGTGCTGGGCATTTCATTTTTCGGCGCGCTTGGGGTGCGAACCGGTATGGCGGCAATCGGTTGCGGCAAAGAAACCGCGGCGGGTTGCGGCGAGGATGCGACCACCGGCACTAAATTCGGCAACGGCGACAGCGCTCCCGGTTGCGCCGGCGCGGAGCGATACGAAACCGTCTTCACCATGACCGGCTGGATCGGATCGCTGGAGCCGACGGTGGCTTGTGCGGGCGGGGCGGATAGCACCGGCGCCGCACGCGATGCTAACGGTGCGGCGGCGAATGCGATCGGCTGCGACACGCGCCGTGCGTCAAGCTTCTCGGCGACGGCGGGCGCTGCTTGCTTGACCGAAGCCTCTTTGATGTGGGCCCCGATCAGGTCGCGCATCCGGGCGTCGCGCTCCGCGGCCGATCGTCCGCCGAGAACGACGGCGACGATGTAACGCCCGTCGCGATGCACGGAGGTGACAAGATTAAATCCGGAGGCGCGCGTGTATCCGGTCTTAATGCCGTCGACACCGCCGACGACGCCGAGGAGATGATTGTGGTTGCGCATTTCGCGGCCGCGATAGACGAATTCACGCGTCGAGAAATACTTGTAGTATTGGGGAAACCGCTCCTGGATGTCGCGTCCGAGCAATGCTTCGTCGCGCGCCGTGGTGACTTGATCATCATCCGGGAGGCCGGACACGTTGACGTAGGTGGTGTGGGCCATGCCCAGCGCGCGCGCCTTTTGCGTCATCAGCTTGGCATAATTTTCTTCACTGCCGCCCAGGTTCTCGGCGATCGTGACCGCTGCGTCGTTGGCGGACTTCGTCACGACCGCTTTGATAGCGTCTTCAACGGTGATGGTTTGGCCGGGCTTGAGCCCGAGTTTGGTGGGAGCTTGCTCGGCCGCGTGTTCGGAGACTTTGAACCGGCTGTCCAGTCTGATCTTGCCGGCGTCGAGGCGCTCGAACAGCAGATAGAGTGTCATGATCTTGGTCAGCGACGCGGGATGGCGCGAAGCATCGGCGTTGGAAGCGGACAAGACGTTGCCGTTGTTACCATCGACGACGATGGCAGCCGTCGGTGGAGAATAACTCGGCGCACGCGCAGCCTGACGTGTCCAAAGCGTGCGGACGCGATGATGGCCGGCGGCGGCCTGCTGGCTGGTGGAGGACAGAACTGCGACGAGGGCGGCAAGAAACACAGCGGAACCCCGAAGCCTGTACCGGGCCTCAAAACGCACGCCACGCATTACGCACTCCGTCCCTGACGTTGAAGGGTGCCCCGGCGCGGGGCCGACCCTGTCGCTCCTTTGTTGGGACGAAGCGTCCCCTTCAAGGCGGTCCGCCCAAGCCGCCATTCCCCGGCGCACGACGTCCGCGACGTCCGCCCTGCCGGGTCCGGTTACGCAGGCTAGGGGATCGCTGTTGCGAAAGCGTTAACCCCGATTCCGGCACCCGACTGGGCTGGGAGACTATCTTGCAATGCCCGTGGGCGATTGCATTTTGTGCGCCGCACCATAGTTATTCATCGGTGCCGGGACAGGCCTTTTCAAGGCAAAAGGCAGTTCCGGCGAACCCCTGAACCTGGGCACACGCCTGCCGGAAAGGACTGCGGATGAACACCGGTGAAAGGCTGAAATTTGGCAAAAACGCCATGGATATGGCGCAGGCGTCATTTGGCGCCTGGACGAAAAATACCCAGGCGATTGCGACGGAGGTTGCCGGCTATTCAAAAAAATCGTTCGACGATTCCAGCGCGGCTTGGGAAAAGCTTATGAGCGCCAAGACGCTCGGATCAGTCGTTGAAGTGCAGAGCGAGTACCTTAAGGCCTCATATGATGATTTTGTCGCCCGATCGACGAAGCTCGGCGAGCTTTATACCGATCTGGCCAGAGAAGCCTGCAAACCGTTCGAGGGCGCGACAGTGAAAGCTTCATCGATGGAGTGAACGGGGGGGCGGCGACGCCGTGAAAGACGCGGGTCGCACGAGCGCCGTCGAGCCGGGCCTTGCTTTTGCCCGTTGTGCCAGACGTCCGTTGCGCCAGGGGCGGCGACTTGGATGGCCGCTACGGTTTCACCAGTGCGGTTTCGATCGCGGCGGCAATTTTGGCCAAGCTTTGCTCGATGCGGCTGACGCGGAAGGCGATGTGCTCAAGCGCATAAGCCGCTCGTTTGTCCGCGGAAGGCATGTTTTGTGCGTCATAATCGGGCACAAAATCCATTTCCAAATCGCGTAATAGCTTCGTTCGCCTGCCGGGCTCGACCATGCTCCCTCCTGTCACCCCGTGGGAAATATCCGAGTCGGTGTTTGTCGCAAACCTGCGGGGCCCCGGCACATGGCGAAAAATACCTCTGGCGCGGCAAACCGACCGCCGTGGAAGCGGGTTAATTGTCGGGGGAAGCCATTGAATTGCTGGTCTGGAATGCGAAGCGTCGCGATATTATGATAGTGTATTCCGAGTTCCGAGTGTTTAGCTAAGCAGGACGACAGACGAGACAATGCCGCCCGAGGAATGCCTCACCTCCCGCCGGCCCGCCCGCATGGCGGACGACGACCGCAAGCGCAAGAACGACCAGGGTGGTCCGGGCACGGCGGTCATTACCAAGACGCGGCCGCAAACCAAACGGCCGAACCTCTATCGCGTGTTGTTGCTCAACGACGACTACACGCCGATGGAATTTGTGGTTCACGTACTCGAGCGCTTTTTCAACAAGGACGCTGAAGCGGCGCACCGGATCATGATGCATGTGCACCAGCACGGGATAGGCGAATGCGGCGTTTTCACCTACGAGGTGGCCGAGACAAAAGTCACACAGGTCATGGACTTTGCCCGCAAACACCAGCATCCTTTGCAGTGTATCATGGAGAAGAAGTGATTCAGGGGGAACTGCCAGTACAAAGGAAGAGAAATGCCGACCTTCTCGCGTAGCCTCGAACAGTCGCTCCACCGGGCGCTGGCGCTCGCCAACGAGCGTCACCACGAATACGCCACGCTTGAGCATCTGCTGTTGGCGCTGATCGAGGATCAGGATGCGGCGGCAGTCATGCGGGCGTGCAATGTCGACCTCGACAAGCTGCGCCGCAGTCTGGTCGCCTATCTCGAATCCGAACTCGACAATTTGGTCACTGACGGCGCCGAGGATTCAAAACCCACCGCCGGCTTTCAGCGCGTCATTCAGCGTGCGGTGATCCATGTGCAGTCTTCGGGCCGGGAGGAGGTTACCGGCGCCAACGTTCTGGTCGCGATTTTCGCCGAGCGCGAAAGCCACGCCGCGTACTTCTTGCAAGAGCAGGACATGACCCGCTACGACGCGGTCAACTATATCAGCCACGGCATCGCCAAACGGCCGGGTATGTCGGAAGCACGGCCGGTCCGCGGCGCCGACGAAGACGCCGACACCAAGAATGGCGACGAACCGAAGAAAAAAGGCGACGCGCTGGAGTCGTATTGCGTCAACCTCAACAAGAAGGCGCGCGAAGGCAAGATCGATCCGCTGATCGGCCGCGACCAAGAGATCAGCCGTACTATCCAGGTGCTGTGCCGCCGGCAAAAGAACAATCCGCTGTTTGTCGGCGAAGCCGGCGTCGGCAAGACGGCGATTGCCGAGGGCCTGTCCCGGCGTATCGTCCACGGTGAAGTGCCGGACGTGCTGCGCAATGCGACCGTGTTCGCGCTCGACATGGGCACGCTACTGGCCGGAACGCGCTATCGCGGCGATTTCGAGGAAAGGCTGAAGCAAGTCATCAAGGAGCTGGAGGCTTATCCCGGCGCGATCTTGTTCATCGACGAGATTCATACCGTGATCGGCGCCGGGGCGACGTCCGGCGGCGCCATGGATGCCTCCAATCTGCTCAAGCCGGCGCTGGCATCGGGGACGGTGCGTTGCATCGGCTCGACGACTTACAAGGAATACCGGCAGTATTTCGAAAAGGACCGGGCGCTGGTCCGTCGCTTCCAAAAGATCGACGTCAACGAACCAACCGTTCCGGATGCGATCGAAATCCTCAAGGGTCTCAAACCCTATTTCGAGGAGTACCACAAGCTCAGATATACCAACGAAGCCATCAAGGCGGCGGTCGAACTGTCGTCGCGTTATATCCATGACCGCAAGCTGCCCGACAAGGCAATCGACGTGATCGACGAATCGGGCGCTGCGCAGATGCTGCTGCCGGAAAACCGGCGCAAGCGCACCATCGGCCTCAAGGAGATCGAGACCACCATCGCCACCATGGCGCGGATCCCGCCGAAGGCGGTGTCGAAGGACGACGCCGAGGTGCTGCAGCACCTGGAAGGCACGCTCAAGCGCGTGGTCTACGGGCAGAACAAGGCTATCGACGCGTTGTCGGCTTCGATCAAACTCGCCCGGGCCGGCCTGCGCGAGCCGGAAAAGCCGATCGGGTGCTATCTGTTCTCCGGGCCGACCGGCGTTGGCAAGACCGAGGTCGCGCGGCAGCTTGCTTCCGCGCTCGGCGTCGAGATCATCCGCTTCGACATGTCGGAATACATGGAGCGCCATACCGTGTCGCGGCTCATTGGTGCGCCGCCCGGTTATGTCGGTTTCGACCAGGGCGGACTCCTCACCGACGGGGTCGATCAGCACCCGCACTGCGTCCTGCTGCTCGATGAGATCGAGAAGGCGCATCCGGACGTATACAACGTGCTCCTGCAGATCATGGACCATGGCCGGCTCACCGATCACAACGGCAAGCAGGTCGATTTCCGCAACGTCATCCTGATCATGACCACCAATGCGGGCGCTTCCGACATGGCGCGCGCCGCCTTTGGCTTCACCCGCACCAAGCGCGAAGGCGACGACATGGAGGCGATCAACCGGCTGTTCGCGCCGGAATTCCGCAACCGCCTCGACGCCATCATTACCTTCGCGCATCTGTCGCCCGAGATCATCGCGATGGTCGTGGAGAAGTTCGTCCTGCAACTGGAGGCGCAGCTCGCCGACCGCGATGTGACCATCGAACTGACCGACGAGGCGACGAAATGGCTGATCGCCAACGGTTACGATGAACTGATGGGTGCCCGGCCGATGGCGCGGGTGATTCAGGAGCACATCAAGAAGCCGCTGGCCGACGAGGTGCTGTTCGGACGGCTGAAATCAGGCGGCCATGTGCGGGTCATCGTCATCACCGACGAGGCCGGCAACAGCAGCCTCGGCTTCGACTATCCGGACGGGCCGGTCAAGCCGCGGCCGGAAAAGCTGCCTGAGCCGCGCCGCGCCAAGAAACGCCGGGCCTCGCCGAAGCGCAAACCGCCCGGCGGGCCGGGCGGCAATAGTCCGCCGCCGCGCGGGCGTGGGTCGGTGCCGAAAGTGCCCCTCGTCAAGGTCTAGGACCAGGCGGGTCGTATCGGATAGCGCCGTCAGCCGGCCGGCTGGCGGCGCTGTATCTTTGCAAACCAGATCGCCAGCAAAGGGAATGCGATCGCGGTGCCGACATAAAGCGGCTTTGCGCCCAGCCGATCGACAAGCAATGCCCCGATGGTGACGCCGACGGTCTGCCCGAGATAAAGCGCCGACGTGAAGAACGCGACGGCGGTGCCGCGCGCTTCGGGCGTCATCTGGGTGGCTTTCGTCTGCAGCGTGTTGTGAAACATATAGAAGCCGAGCCCGATTGCGGTTGTCGCCATCGGCGCCAGCCACCATGCCGGCGCGATGGCCAACGCCAGGTATGCAAGCGCAATGAGCAGTCCGCCGCCAACGGTGAGTCCGGTCTGTCCGAACCGATAGACAAAGTGCTTCACCAACATCGAATAAATCAGTCCGCCGACGCCGAAGAATGCGACGGTCAGTCCGATCAACGTGAAGCTGAGCTTAAATCGGGTATGGAGGTCGGCGCCGATATAAGCGAAAGCGCCCCACGCCAGCGCCGCTTCGCTCAGGCCGACGGCGAGGATAAGGCGCGCAAACGGATTCGAGAGCACAATTCGATAGTCGGCGACGAAGCCGCGCGAATCCTTTGCCGGCCTGCCGGGCGCACGCATGCGCGGGTCGGTGACGAGTTCCGCCACCAGGCCCAGCGCGGCAATCCCGAACAGGCCGGCGAGGACGAAAAATACGTAGCGCCAGCCGATCAGGTCGCCAAGCACGCCACCGGCAGCCTGGCCGAACAGCTGGCCGAGAATGTAACCGGAGGCGTAGCGCGCCAAAATCGCCTGCGTGCGATCGTGCGGCGTCACGTCGCCGACATAGGCCATGGAAATTGGGATCACCCATCCGGCCACCGTTCCCGTCATCAGCCGGGCGAGCGCGAGTTGAGGGACCGAAGCGACCGTGCCGCAGGCGGCGACCAGTGCGGCGGCAACAAGGCTCGCAATCGCAACGGTGCGGAATTTGCCGAAGCGGTCGGCCACCGGGCCGGCGATGAATTGGATGGAGCCGTGAGTGAGCGCATAGGCCGTGACGACGATTGCCGCGGCGCCCACCGTCGTATGAAAGTCGGCGGCGATTTGCGGCAACAGCGAATCGGTCACCCGCACCTGGGCCTGACTGGCAAAGCCCGCCACCGCGAGGAGAACGATGGAGCGGGTCGGCGATTTGCTCGCCGGGATCGAGGAAACTTCGATTGATGAAGACACGTTGCGCCCAGCTCGACGAAAGGGATGCGGGTTGGATTGGCAGATACGGCCGGTCGTTGACACGGCGCGCGGCGCAGGTTTCTTAGGGCACAGTCGTGAAAGTTGAAACCCGTTTTCTGAATGCGGTCACATTTCGTAAGTGCTGATATGCGGCGAAAGCAAAGCAATGCCGATTGAAAAAACCTACCAGCCGTCGGCGGTCGAAGGCCGCATCTATGCGGCATGGGAAGCGGCCGGTGCGTTCCGCGCCGGGAGGCCCGAGCGCGCCAAAGCAGAGCCGTATTGCATCGTCATCCCGCCGCCCAACGTCACCGGCTCGCTGCATATGGGGCATGCGCTCAACAACACGCTCCAAGACGTGCTCGCGCGCTTCGAGCGCATGCGCGGCCGCGACGTGCTCT
>JAGXAC010000180.1 GCA_019075925.1 Hyphomicrobiales bacterium
AGCCTCCGCCAAAGCCGCCGCCCCAGCCCGGACCCCATACGATCGGCCCCACCCCGCCGCCCCCGCGGCGGCCCGATCCCGGCCCGTTCGCCTGGTGGATCAAATACCAAATGACCACCAGCAGAATGAGAAGCAGCAGCAACGGAAACAGCTTATCGAAATCCGCCGAGGCATCTTCGGAGCGCACGTTGGCCTTCTGGTGCCACTCGGTGGTGTCCCCGCTCAGCACGCTGATGATGCCGTCGACGCCACGCTCAATGCCGCCGGAATAGTCGGCGGCCTTGAAGCGCGGAATGATCGCGCCGGCGATGATGACCGACGACAATGCGTCGGTCAGCGTGCCTTCGAGCCCGTAACCGACCTCGATCCGCACTTTGTGCTCGGCGGGAGCAACGAGCAGCAGCACGCCGTTGTTTTTCTTGGCCTCGCCGAGCTTCCAGTACCGGAATAGCTCGTTGGCGAAGGTTTCGATGTCGCCGCCCTGCAGCGACTTGACGGTGGCGACGACGAGCTGGATGCCGGACTTGTCTTCCAGATTTTTGAGCTTGGTTTCGACGTCGCTCCGGCTCGCCGGCGTCATGACGCCGGCGTCGTCGACGACGCGGCCGGTCAACGCCGGATAAGTGAAGGCGAAAGCCAGCGACGCACATAGGACGAGAACCGTTAGTGCGGCGGCCGGCGCGAGCTTTTTCACCGCAGGTTTCTCAAAACTTGACTTGCGGAGGCTTGTCGCTTCCTTCGCTCGCGGTGAATTCCGCCATCGGCTTCTCGCTGGCGAACACGGTCTTGGCCCAAAGCACCGTCGGGAACGTGCGCAATGCGGTGTTATAGGCGCGCACCGCGTCGATATAATCGCGCCGCGCCACTGCAATGCGGTTCTCGGTGCCTTCGAGCTGCGACTGCAACGCCAGGAAATTGGCGTTGGATTTGAGCTCCGGATAATTCTCCGATACCGCCAGCAGCCGGCCGAGCGCGCCGGTCAACTGGTTCTGCGCGTCCTGGAAGGCTTTGAGCTTGTCGGGGTCGGTGAGCTGCGAGGCGTCCACCTTGATCTGCGTCGCCTTAGCGCGGGCTTCGACCACCGCCGTCAGCACGTTTTTCTCTTGTGCCGCGAAGCCCTTCACGGTCGCGACCAAATTCGGAATCAGATCGGCACGCCGCTGATACTGGTTTTGGACGTCCGCCCAGCGCGCCTTGGCCTGTTCCTGCAGGGTGGGGATCGTGTTGTAGCCGCAGCCCGCCACGGCAAGCCCCAGTCCGACGACGGCCGCGAGTGTCAAGACACGTGCAACGAGTTTGCTCATCTGCGTCCCTCTCTGCTCACACGTCGACCGGCTCGGTTGCCACGATCTCAATGCCGAAGCCGGATAAGCCGATATAGGTCAGATGCTGCGAAGAAGTCAGCACCCGAATCGAACTGATGCCAAGATCCTTGAGAATCTGCGCACCGAGACCGACCTCGCGCCATTGGCGGCTTCGTGCCTCGCCGGAAGCCGTTTCGTCCGACTTCGGAATGCCGATCACCGGCACGCCGGCCGCACCGTCGCGCAGCACCACCAGCACGCCTCTACCCTCGGCTTTGAACTTTTCGAGCGTGCGATGAATCGCCTTGGCGCCG
The DNA here is from genome assembly GCA_019075925.1 of Hyphomicrobiales bacterium. Classification (GTDB taxonomy): domain Bacteria; phylum Pseudomonadota; class Alphaproteobacteria; order Rhizobiales; family Xanthobacteraceae; genus BOG-931. Next base: position 1,619 of record JAGXAC010000180.1, read on the forward strand.
CCGAACACGTCGAGGATCAGGTTGGCGCGATGCAGCCGCGTCAGCACGTTGCGGCCATCACCGATGCGGCCGTGCACGAACGCCATGTGATAGAATGGATCGAACGGCGTTTGAAAGGCGTAACCGGTCAGCATTCCAATCTCGGACTCCACCGGAAATTCGCCGACCCGCTCGATCAGTTTGTCGCGCGCTTGGCGATAAGCGATCAAATCGGCGATCGAGATTCGCTGGAGCTTGTGACGGACGGCGAATTCGGCGATCTGCGGTCCGCGCATGACCGTTCCGTCATCGTTCATCAATTCGGCCAGCACGCCAACCGGAGGCAACCCCGCCAACCGACATAGATCGACGCAGGCTTCGGTATGGCCGGATCGCATGAGCACGCCGCCTTCCTTGGCCACCAGCGGAAACACGTGCCCGGGCCGCACGAAATCGGCGGCACCCATATTGCCGTTGGCAAGCGCGCGGACGGTGTTGGTGCGTTCCTCGGCGGATATGCCCGTCGTCAGTCCAGGACGGGCATCGACGGAAACCGTGAAGGCGGTACCGAGCGGCGCATCATTGCGCGCGACCATCGGGTCGAGATGCAACCGCCGCGCTTCGTCCTGCGCGAGCGGCGCACAGACGATGCCGGACGTATGCCGGATGATGAACGCCATCTTCTCCGGCGTACACAGCGAAGCGGCGACGAACAGATCGCCCTCGTTCTCACGATCGTCGTCGTCGGCGACGATGATCAGTTCGCCGCGGGCAAAGGCGGCGACGGCGAGATGAATGGGTTGGTGGGCGTCGTTCATGCTTTACCGGGCGGCTGCGGAAACGGCCATGCCGTGGCCTGACCGACCTGGCCGCGATGGCGCAGATAGTGATCGGCCACGACGCATGCCATCATCGCCTCGCCGACCGGCACCGCGCGAATGCCGACGCAGGGGTCGTGGCGGCCGGTGGTGCTGATCTCGGTCTCGTTGCCGTAGCGATCGACCGTCCGCCGCGGCGTAAGGATCGACGACGTTGGCTTGACGGCAAACCGCGCGACCAACGGCTGGCCGGTGGAAATGCCGCCGAGAATGCCGCCGGCGTTATTCGATAGAAACATCGGCTGGCCCTCGTTGCCGATCCGCATTTCGTCGCCATTTTCCTCGCCGGGAAGCTCGGCCGCGGCGAAGCCGGCGCCGATCTCCACGCCCTTGACCGCATTGATGCTCATCAGTGCCGCGGCAAGGTCGGCGTCGAGCTTGCCGTAGATCGGCGCGCCGAGCCCCGGCGGCACGCCTTCGGCCACGATTTCGATGACCGCGCCGACCGACGAACCGCGCTTGCGCACCGCTTCCAGATAATCGCCGAACCGGGCGGCGGCTTGTGCGTCCGGGCAAAAAAACGGATTGCGCTCGACCTCGGCCCAATCCCATCGCCTGCGATCGATGCGTTCGGCGCCGATCTGCACGAGAGCGCCGCGTAACTGCATGCCTGGCACGATCTTGCGCGCAATCGCGCCGGCGGCAACCCGCGTCGCCGTTTCGCGCGCGGATTGACGGCCGCCGCCGCGATAGTCGCGGAGTCCATACTTCACGTCGTAGGTATAGTCGGCGTGACCCGGCCGATATTTGTCTTTGATGTCGGAGTAATCCTTGCTGCGCTGGTCGACATTCTCGATCACGAGCGCAATCGGCGTGCCGGTCGTGACCTGCTGGCCGCTGGTTTCGTCCACAAACACGCCGGAAAGGATTTTGACCGCGTCCGCCTCCTGACGCTGGGTGGTAAAGCGCGATTGACCGGGGCGCCGCCGGTCGAGATAGGGCTGGATGTCGGCCTCGGTCAGGGCGATGCGCGGCGGACAACCGTCGATCACGCAGCCGATCGCAGCCCCATGGCTCTCGCCGAAGGTCGTGACGCGGAAGGAGTGACCGAAGGTATTGAACGACATCGTCGAAAAACTTGGCGCGCCGGCCCGTAGCGCACGGGCGGCATCGATTTCTTTCAGCAGGACGCGGAGGTTAGGTAGCCCGCAGGGTCTAGCGGGTCAAATCGCCGCGGTGGCCTGCGGGTAACTTCCAAGCGCTCGCGGGTCGCGGCTGTTTTCAGCGCCGTTCATGCGCCATTCATATCGGTGAATGCCGATTAATAAAAACCTGAATAACCATTAAGCTACGGAAAAATCAGGACTATTTGACACGTTGATGTTGCAGCGCAAGCTGGGATATGGCATCTTGACCGTCGGTAAGGGGGGCAAGGGCAGAGGGACCGAGACACGCCCGCCAGCTTGAACTCATCCCTGCCGTACGTTCGTCACGCTAAGACGTTCATCACGTTGAGAAGGAAGTAACCCATGGCCAGCAAGCCGAAGAAAAAGAAGAAGATGAAGAAGTAAGGACGTCGGCGTGCCTCGTGTCGGGGCCGCTCCGTCTGCTTCTTTGGATTTCGCGAGGCGCCTTGAGCGGTGTTTCGTGACAGCGGCTGGGCGAAAGTCCGGCCGCTGTACTTTTAGAAGCGTTTCGACACCGAATGTTTGCCGCTCGTTCCCGCAGGCGGGGAATCCAGCTTCCGCTATTCTTACGCCGAGTTGCCGTTCCGCCCAAAGCTATGAGGCTCTAGGACTCTCTGCTGTTGACGCCGAGATCCGGCGCGTCCGGATGCTTCATGCCGACAATGTGGTAGCCGGCGTCGACGTGATGCACCTCGCCGGTGACGCCGCGCGACATGTCGGAGAGCAGATACGCTGCCGCCTCGCCGACGTCTTCAATCGTCACATTGCGCCGCAGCGGCGAATTGTATTCGTTCCACTTGAAGATATAGCGCAAGTCGGCGATTCCGGCGGCGGCCAAAGTCTTGATCGGCCCGGAGGAAATGGCGTTGACGCGAATGTTCTTGATGCCCAGATCCGCCGCGAGATACCAGACCGATGCCTCGAGCGCGGCCTTGGCGACACCCATGACGTTGTAGTGCGGCATCCACTTCTCCGCGCCGTAATAGGTCAGCGTGAGCATGGAACCGCCGTTCGGCATCAACTTCTCCGCGCGTTGCGCAATCGAAGTGAACGAGTAGCAGCTCACCAGCATGGTCTTGGTGAAATTGTCCTCGGAGGTATCGACGTAGCGCCCGTCGAGCTGAGCCCGATCCGAGAAGGCAATGGCGTGAACGAGGAAATCGAGCGTCCCCCACGCGGCTTGCACTTTGGCGAATACCGCGTCGATGGTGGCCGGCTCGGTCACATCGCAATGGCCGACGACAATGCCGCCGACCTCCTGCGCCAGTGGCTCGACGCGCTTTTTTAGTGCGTCACCCTGATAGGTGAAGGCGAGTTCAGCGCCATGGGCGCGAGCGGATTTGGCGATACCCCAGGCCAGCGAACGCTGATTGGCGACCCCGATAATCAATCCGCGCTTGCCGCGCATGAGGCCCGAGATTTCCGGCATTCTCCGACCCCGTTCGACGATCTCGGCGTCCGTGCTTCCTATGGCATATGGCCGGTGGAGCCAGCAAGCACGCGATTTGGGGGGCTGAAAAGTTAATTAAGCCGCGAGCTTGCGGCTGTAACGGGGTCGGTGGCCACGCCGTAACCGCGGGAGAGTTGAGCGATCAGGCTGAGGCTCGTCGGCGCCAACAGCAGGAGGGTCCAAGTCATCGGCCCGATAAGCTTGAGCCAGTTCCAGGGCATATCGAGCGCGATCATTGACAGCCAGGCGATGACCGACCAGGCGACCAAACCGTAACTGACGATCTCTTCGCGCACCCGCCGCCAGGCCTCGATAATCAGCACGCCGATCAGGGGCACGGCGGACGTGACGTATTGCGGTCCCGCAAACGAGATCATCAGCGGAATCGCGGCGAACAGGACTGCGCCGGCGACCAGGAGCGGATAGCCGGCAGCCGGTTGCGCGCCGCGCCACGCCCAGAACCCGCCCCGACCAAGCACCACGACCGTCACGACCGCGGCCGCATTAAACAGAAACTGCAATAACGACGCCCAATGCGGCAACGGCGTGGAGTAGAACGCGGTCCCCGCGGCGATGCGCGCGGCAACCGCGCCGACCCCGATGCTGGAATTAGCTCCGGGGGATACCTGCGCCGCGATTTGCGGCGACATCGATCCGCTGACGATGCCGGCAAGATGTTGTTCGAACATCACCCGATAAAGATCAAACGTCGTCGCCGGCCCGAGAAAAATGAGCGGCAGTCCGACCAGCAAGACGACGCCCCAACCGGCCGCGTAGACCATAAATTTCCAGTCGCGCCGCATGAACGGCAAGACCGCGAGAAGGAGCGGAAACAACTTGATCGTAACGGCGAGCGCGAAGGCAAAGGCTGCGGCCGCAATTCGCCCCTCGACGTAAAGAGCAAGAAACAGAACGACCAGCAGCAACAAAACCGGCGTCGGCTGCCCGCGCGCCAATCCGTCCCCGAGAAACGGCAACAACGCAAGCAACGGTCCGACCCGCAACGCCCATGCACCCTGCAAAAATCCGGGCTGAGCTTTTACCGGCCGGTACCGCTCCAGCAGATTCGCCCACACATGCAAGGCCAGCATCAGACACGCCGCGTTGATCAGATACCAAATCACCACCGCCGCGGCGAACGGCATTGCCCATGCCGGCTGCGGCTGACCCGCAAGCGGATTGGCGAACGGCCCCATGAACAACGCGAATGTCGGCGGATAGTGATAGGTCCAGCCGTGATGATCGGCGATCTGGTACAGCGGGTAACCGGTCCAGACCGCCCAACCCGCGCGAAAGAAAACCTGCGTATCGCCTTGACCGAGGCCGACGACCTTCCACACCACCATGGGAAGAAACAGCAACGTGAGCCCGCCGACGAGTGCGATCACAAACCATTCGCGCCGTCCCGGATGCGCGATCGCGTCGAACGCGAAAATACTTCGGCTCATTCGCGCTGCGTACGCTGATCGCCGTCGATATGCAACCTGACGAGCGAAGCCCGCTTCCTACATATCCTTGCGTGGATCGTAGGGCTTTTCCGCCCGCCATTTCTTCATCACCGCTTCGAGCTCCGGATCGCCGGTTTCAGGCAGCATGATGCGGACGGTGGCGAGAAGATCGCCATGTCCATCCTTGGCGGGAAATCCCTTGCCCTTGAGGCGGAAGGTTCGTCCGCTGTTGGTACCGGGCGGAATGGTGAGTTCCACCGGCTTGTCGAGTGTGGGCACCCGTACTTTGGCGCCGAGCACCGCTTCGTACAGCGTAACCGGCAAATCAAGCCGCACATCCGCGCCGTCGAGCGTGAAAGTCGGATGCGGAGCGATCGTCAGCGTGA
>JAGXAC010000181.1 GCA_019075925.1 Hyphomicrobiales bacterium
CAGCGGATGGTTTCTGCAGCGGAACAACTGGCAGCCAACCTCAACTTCGGCGCTCTGGCCAAAGCCGAGGACTTGAAGAAGCGCAGCTGGTTTACGCTCGGCGCGCTGTTGGTTTATCGGCTCGGTACCTACATTCCGCTGCCGGGCATCGACCCGAATGCCTGGAATCAAATTTTCAATCAGCAGGCCGGCGGAATTCTCGGCATGTTCAATATGTTCGCCGGCGGCGGCATTCACCGCATGGCGATCTTCGCGTTGAACATCATGCCTTACATCTCTGCCTCGATCATCATCCAGCTGATGACGAGCGTTTCGCCGACGCTTGAGAATCTCAAGAAAGAGGGCGAGGCGGGCCGTAAAACCATCAACCAATATACGCGCTATCTGACGGTGGTCTTGGCCGCATTTCAGGCCTACGGGATTTCGGTCGGCCTTGAAGGTGCCAGCAACGTCGTCACCGACCCAGGTCCATTCTTCGTAATCTCGACCGTGATCACGCTTTCCGGCGGCACGCTGTTTCTGATGTGGCTTGGTGAGCAGATTACCCAGCGCGGCATCGGCAATGGCACCTCGCTGATCATCATGTCGGGCATCGTCGCGCAATTGCCGTCGGCGGTTGCCGGCACGCTCGAACTCGGCCGTCAAGGCGCACTTTCAACCGGACTCATTCTAATCGTGCTGGTAATGGCGGTCGCCGTCGTCACTTTCATCGTCTTTATGGAGCGCGCGCAGCGCCGTCTCCTGATCCAGTATCCCAAGCGCCAAGTCGGCAACAAAATGCTCGGCGAGCAGACGTCGCATCTGCCTCTGAAGCTCAATACCTCGGGCGTCATTCCGCCGATCTTCGCATCCTCGCTGCTGCTGTTGCCGACGACCGTCGCCAATTTCACCGCCGGCCAAGGGCCGGGCTGGCTTACGCTGATTACGACGCAGCTTTCGCACGGGCGGCCGCTGTTTCTTTTGCTCTATGTCGGCCTGATCGTCTTCTTCGCGTTCTTCTATACGGCGATCGTGTTCAACCCGACCGAGACCGCCGACAATCTGAAGAAGCACGGCGGCTTTTTGCCCGGCATCCGGCCGGGTGAACGCACCGCGGAGTACATCGATTACGTCTTGTCGCGGATTACTGTGATCGGTGCGGCCTATCTGGCGGTGGTCTGCCTATTTCCGGAAATGCTGATTTCGTACGCGGCGGTGCCGTTTTATTTCGGCGGTACCTCGCTCCTGATCGTCGTCAGCGTCACCATGGACACGGTTGCGCAGGTGCAGGGCTATCTCCTGGCGCATCAGTATGAGGGTTTGATCAAGCGCTCGAAGCTGCGGGGGCGACGTAGATGAGATTGATCCTGCTGGGTCCGCCGGGGGCGGGCAAGGGAACGCAGGCCCAGTACCTCGTCGCCAAATACGGTCTCGTCCAGCTTTCTACCGGCGATATGTTGCGCGCCGCCGTCAAGGCCGATACGCCGCTCGGCCGGCAAGTCGGGGAAATCATGGCGCGCGGCGCTCTCTGCCCCGACGATATCGTGGTTTCCATTGTCGAGCAGCGCGTCGGGCAACCGGACGCTCGCAAGGGCTTCATCCTCGACGGATTTCCACGCACCGAGCCGCAGGCCGAGGCGCTCGACAGGATGCTGGCCAAGCATGGGCAGGCGCTCGACGCGGTGGTCCAGTTGAAGGTCGACGAGGCAGCGCTGATGCGCCGGATCGAAAGCCGCGTCGCCGAGATGACTGCGCGGGGCGAGGCGTTGCGACCCGACGACAATCCGGAAGTGCTGCACAAACGGCTTGCCGCCTACCGCGCCCAGACCGAACCGCTGATCGCTTATTACCGGCGCTGTGGCGTGCTCCGTGTGATCGACGGCATGGCACCGATTCCCGAGGTGGCCCGGCAGATCGAACAGGTGTTGTCGGGGGGGTCGGCAGCGGCACCGCCGGCCAAGGTTAAGCCGAAGTCGACGGGCAAGCGGCACGGGATAGGAAAAAAATCCAAGACTCGGAAGAAGATGAGCCGCAAACCGGCGACAACCGCCCGAAAAAGACGGGCTACCAAGTCCCGCCCGAAGGCCAAGATCAAGCCTCAAACCAGGCGTCGAACGAGGGTGCGGCGAAGACGCCCTCGCTGGTAGGCCAAGTTGTACACGAATCCGCTAGCTGGGTTGACGAAAGTGCGAGGAGTCCATTAATAAGCGTCAAATATCCGGTCGGAGATTTAGCAGCGATGCCCGCCGCGGCGGCAGGCAGGCGTTGTCTTTTTACGTCTGTGGCCTCAGGTGACATTCGAACCGATAGATAGCGGCACAGGGCTCGGAACCCCCGCGCCGGTCCGCATAAGGAGCAACTGAACGTGGCCCGTATTGCTGGCGTCAATATCCCTACTAATAAGCGCGTCGTGGTGGCGTTGCAGTATATCCACGGCATTGGCGAGGCCAAAGCCAAAGAGATCATGCAGAAAGTTTCAATCCCCGAGGCTCGCCGCGTTTCGCAATTAACCGATCAGGAAGTTCTACAGCTGCGCGAGGTCATCGACCGCGATTACATCGTCGAGGGCGATCTTCGGCGCGACGTGGCCATGAATATCAAGCGGCTCATGGATCTTGGCTGTTATCGCGGATTGCGACACCGCCGCAGCCTGCCGGTTCGCGGGCAGCGGACACATACCAACGCTCGCACCCGCAAGGGGCCGGCCAAGCCGATTGCCGGCAAGAAGAAATAGCGCGTCAACCAGGATCGATGTGAGGGGCCGGGACCGCCGGTCCGCTCTGAAAGGGCTCGGAATGGGTAAGGAAGCCACGCGCGTTCGGCGCCGGGAACGAAAGAACATCGCGTCCGGCGTCGCGCACGTCAGCGCTACGTTCAACAACACGATGATCACGATTACCGACGTGCAAGGCAATACGATTGCCTGGTCGTCGGCCGGCACGATGGGTTTCAAGGGTTCGCGTAAATCGACCCCCTATGCGGCGCAAGTCGCCGCCGAAGATGCTGCCAAGAAGGCCCAGGAGCACGGCATGCGGACCCTCGAAGTCGAGGTGGCCGGCCCGGGCTCCGGTCGCGAATCGGCGCTGCGCTCGCTGCAGGCTGCCGGCTTCACGATCACGTCGATCCGCGACGTGACGCCGATCCCGCACAATGGTTGCCGTCCGCGAAAGCGCCGGCGCGTATAGGAACAGGACATTCGGATCGATGGAAATCGAACATTCGACGCCGCTCGACCATGGCAATGACTTTGGCCCCACGGAGCGGAGCGGGCCGCACGACGCGCTCGCGCCGCGCAACGCGATGGGTGATAACGTGACGATTCAGAAGAATTGGCAGGAATTGATCAGGCCCGGCAAGTTGCAGGTCTCCGCCGGGGCTGATGCACGGCGGGTGGCCACGGTGATTGCCGAGCCGCTCGAGCGCGGCTTCGGTGTGACGCTGGGCAACGCGTTGCGACGCATCCTGTTGTCCTCGCTGCAAGGAGCCGCCGTACAGTCGGTGCATATCGACGGTGTGCTGCACGAATTCTCCTCGATCGCCGGCGTGCGCGAAGACGTGACCGACATCGTGCTCAACATCAAGGACATTGCCATCAAGATGCAGGGCGAAGGGCCCAAGCGGATGGTGGTGAAAAAGCAGGGCCCTGGCACGGTGACGGCCGCCGACATTCAGACCGTCGGCGACATCGTCGTACTCAATCCGGAGCTCGCGCTGTGCACCCTCGACGAAGGGGCCGAAATTCGCATGGAATTCACCGTCAACACCGGCAAGGGCTATGTTCCTGCCGAGCGCAATCGTCCCGAGGACGCGCCGATCGGGCTTATTCCGGTCGACAGTCTGTATTCGCCGGTGCGCAAGGTTTCCTACAAGGTCGAGAATACGCGCGAAGGCCAGATCCTCGATTACGATAAGCTGACGCTTTCGATCGAAACCAATGGCGCGGTCAGTCCCGAGGACTCGCTCGCTTACGCCGCGCGCATCCTCCAGGATCAGCTCAACGTGTTCGTGAATTTCGAGGAGCCCAAGCGCGAGACGACCCAGGAGGCCATCCCCGACCTCGCCTTCAATCCAGCCTTCCTCAAGAAAGTCGACGAGCTCGAACTCTCGGTGCGCTCGGCCAACTGCTTGAAGAACGACAACATTGTCTATATCGGGGATCTTGTGCAGAAGACGGAAGCCGAGATGTTGCGGACGCCGAATTTCGGCCGCAAGTCGCTTAACGAGATCAAAGAAGTGCTGGTGCAAATGGGCTTGCATCTGGGCATGGAAGTGCCCGGCTGGCCGCCGGAAAATATCGAAGAGCTCGCCAAGCGCTTCGAAGACCATTACTGAGCTGCGGCGAGAAGGAAGAGCAAGGAGTTCGTTCGTGCGTCACGCCAAGACCCACCGCAAGTTCGGCCGTCGCTCGGATCACCGCAAGGCGATGCTGGCGAATCTGGCCTGCGCGCTGATCAAGCACGAGCAGATCACCACCACGCTGCCGAAGGCGAAGGACCTGCGCCCGGTGGTGGAAAAACTCGTCACGCTCGGCAAGCGCGGCGGCCTGCACGCGCGCCGCCAGGCCATCGCGCAAATCCGTGATCTGGCGATGGTCAAGAAGCTCTTCGAAGTGATCGGGCCGCGCTACAAAGGTCGCAACGGTGGCTATATCCGCCTCATGAAGGCGGGATTTCGCTACGGCGATTCGGCGCCGGTGGCAGTGATCGAATTCGTCGACCGCGACGTCGAGGCCAAGGGCAAGGATTCCGGGCCGGTGCAGGTACGCGCCGAAGAGACGGAGCCCGCCGCCGCGTAAGCGGAACATCGGCCCTTTCTGCGCCCCGGTTGCGCCGTTATATGGCGCCGTTGATTCGGGGTATCCCAATGCCGCAGCACCGTGTTTGCTCAGTCATTGTTGACGCCACCATCGCATCAGCGGGGCTGATGGCTGGCGCTGGCGCGCAGGATCGCCGAGTGCCGACGTCGGCCGGCGACGTCGAGCTTTCGTTCGCGCCGTTGGTGAAACGGGTGGCGCCGGCGGTGGTGAACGTTTACGCCGCACGCGTGATCGAGAATCGCAGCCCCTTCATGAACGATCCGCTTTTCCGTCAGTTTTTCGGCGCGGTGCCGCGCGAACAGGTGCAGCGCTCGCTCGGCTCCGGCGTCATCGTTGATCCGGCCGGCCTTATAGTCACCAACTATCACGTCATCGCAGGCGCGAGCGAAGTGAAAGTCGCGCTGTCCGACAAGCGCGAATTCGATGCCAAGATCGTGCTCAAGGACGAACGCAGCGATCTGGCGGTACTGCGAATCAAAAGTGGTAACGAGCGTTTCCCGTCGCTCGACTTCGGTAATTCCGACGAGGTACAGGTCGGCGACGTGGTGCTTGCGATTGGCGACCCATTCGGCGTTGGGCAGACGGTGACGCATGGTATCGTCTCGGCGCTGGCGCGGACCGAGGTCGGCATTTCCGACTATCAGTTTTTTATCCAGACCGACGCCGCCATCAATCCGGGGAATTCCGGAGGTGCGCTGGTCGATCTTAAGGGCCGGCTGATCGGCATCAATTCCGCGATTTACTCGCGTTCCGGCGGCTCGCAGGGCATCGGCTTCGCGATCCCGGCGAACATGGTGCGCGTTGTGGTCGCTTCGGCGCGCGGCGGCAGCGCGTCGGTGAAGCGGCCCTGGCTCGGCGCCAAATTACAGCAGGTAACCCCGGAAATCGCGGAAAGCCTCGGACTCAAGCGGCCCACCGGCGCGCTGGTGGCGAGCCTGATGGACGGCGGCCCGGCCGCGCAAGCCGGCATTCGGAGCGGGGACTTGATCGTCAGTATTGACGGGGTGGCGGTCGATGATCCCAACGCCTTCGACTATCGTTTCGCAACCAAACCCCTCGGCGGCACCGCACAGATCGGGGTCATGCGCCAAGGGCGGGAGATCGCCGCAACGGTGGCGCTTCAGGCCGCCCCGGACCACCCGCGCGACGAGATTGAAATTGGTTCGCATTCGCCGTTTCGCGGCGCTACTGTCGCCAATATCTCGCCGGCGCTTGCCGACGAACTGGGAATCGATTCGCAAGCGCAGGGCGTTGTTATTGTCAGCGTGGTTGACGGCTCGCCGGCGCAGACGGTCGGCTTTCAGAAGGGCGACATCGTAGTCTCGGTTAATGGCCGGAAGATGGAGCGTTCGGCCGACCTGGAACGGATTACCCAAGCGCAGACCCGATTTTGGCGGATCACCCTGAAGCGGGGGAACCAGCAAATCTCGATCATGCTTGGTGGATGAATATTTATCCCTCCACAAGGGCAGAGTGAAAGATATCGCGCCGATGAGTTCGCGGCACAAATCGAAGTCGCCGACCTTGTTCGCGGCCGCCGGCCTGCACCGCGCCGCGCCGCGGCCGCTCGCTGATAAGCTCCGTCCGGAGACGCTTGCCGACGTTGTCGGTCAGGATCACCTGCTCGGGCCGGATGGCGCGCTGACCCGCATGCTGGAGACGCGATCGCTCGGCTCACTTGTCTTCTGGGGGCCGCCCGGGACCGGCAAGACCACCGTGGCGCGACTTTTAGCGCAAGCGACCGATCTGCACTTCGAGCAGATATCGGCGATCTTTTCCGGTGTCGCCGATTTGAAGAAGGTGTTCGATGCGGCGCGGGCGCGGCGCGAGACCGGGCAGGGCACCTTGCTTTTCGTCGATGAGATTCACCGCTTCAACCGTGCGCAGCAGGACTCGTTCCTGCCGGTGGTGGAGGACGGCACCATCGTGTTGGTGGGCGCGACCACGGAAAATCCGTCGTTCGAACTGATTGCGCCGCTCCTCTCGCGAGCCCGCGTGCTGGTATTTCGGTCTCTGGATACGGCCGCGCTGGAGGGGCTTTTGACCCGCGCCGAAGCGGCC
>JAGXAC010000182.1 GCA_019075925.1 Hyphomicrobiales bacterium
TCGGCGCCTCGATCAGCCGTTCGAAATCATCGAGACCCGCGGCATCGAGGCTTGCGATATGCACATCGGCAAAGCGGCCGATGATCAAATCCATCTCGCGCACGCCGCGACGCCAGGCGCGGAACAACAGCTTGCGCCGCCGCTCGTCCAGTCCCGCGCTCGATCGTGTCGTCATGCTGAATTCCGGTCTTTTATGGCGCATGATGCTCGCCGAAAACCGGGCCAGCCGCGGATCAAGTCCGAGGGCAAGCTTTTCCGGGACCATCGCGCAACGCCAAAAGCCCGGACGGGCCGGGCGAGGCGTATATAGAGGGCTGCATGACTTATGTCAGTCCCTTCCATCATCCGGAGGTGGCCGCGAAGCGGCCCTCGAAGGATGTACCTCCGAGTCTGCGGGTTCGTCGCCCTTCGAGGCCCGCTGCGCTCGCACTTCCGGGTGACGGTTCGATTTAATGCGCCCGCCGGCACTCAATCCCTTATTCGCGTCGCTGCGGAGCCTGCCCGGCATCGGGCCGAAGCTTGCGGCGCTGTTCGCACGCCTGCTCGTGCGCGACGGCGAGACGCCGCGCGTCGCCGATCTCCTGTTCCATATGCCGACCGGCTTCGTCGACCGGCGCAACCGGCCGAAGCTCTCCGAAGTCGTTCCGGATACGGTAGCGACGGTCGCCGTCACCATCGAGCGCCACCGCCCACCACCGCCAAACCGCCCCCGCGCGCCCTACAACATCACGGCAAGTGACGACACCAACACGCTCACCATCACCTATTTCAACGCCCGCAAGGATTATCTGGAGAAGCTTTTGCCGGAAGGCGCGCTGCGCTACGTCTCGGGCACCGTTACGCTTTACGACGGCCATTTGCAGATGCTGCATCCGGACCGCGTGGTGGACGAAGCCGGACTCGCCAAGCTGCCGCCGATCGACCCGATCTACCCGCTCACCGAAGGCGTTCATCCCAACAGCCTGCGCAAGGCGATCGACGCCGCGCTCGAGCGCGTGCCCGATCTGCCGGAATGGCAGGACGCCGGCTGGCGGGAGCGCAACGGCTTTCCCGGTTTCGCCGACGCGCTCCGCGCGGTGCACCGCCCGGCGGCGCCGGAAGACCTCGATCCGCAAAACGCGGCGTGGTCGCGGCTTGCCTATGACGAACTTCTTGCCGGCCAGCTCGCGCTCGCACTCCTGCGCGGCCACAGGCGCAAACGTCCCGGACGCGGCAGCGCCGCCGAGGGCCGCCTGCGCGCGCGTATCGCCGCCGCGCTCCCCTATTCGCTGACGCCGTCGCAGGCTCGTGCAGTGGGCGACATCATCGCGGACCTGGCGCAGCCGAACCGCATGCTCCGCCTCCTGCACGGCGACGTCGGCTCGGGCAAAACCGTGGTGGCGCTGCTTGCCGCCGCCACCGTGATTGAAGCCGGCCGGCAGGCCGCCTTCATGGCGCCCACCGAAATTCTCGCGCGCCAGCATTACGCCACTATTGCGCCGCTCGCGGCGGCCGCCGGCATCCGGCTTGCCATACTCACCGGGCGCGAGCGCGGCCGCGAGCGGCCCGACATCCTTTCGGCGCTCGCCGCCGGCGACATCGATCTCCTCGTCGGCACGCACGCCTTGTTTCAGGACGACGTCGTCTTCCACGACCTCGCGCTTGCCATCGTCGACGAGCAGCACCGCTTCGGCGTGCACCAGCGGCTGGCGCTCACCCGTAAGGGCGAAGCGGTGGATTTGCTGGTGCTGACGGCGACGCCGATTCCGCGCACGCTGGTGCTGACTTATTTCGGCGACATGGACGTGTCGGAGCTGCGCGAAAAGCCGGCGGGACGACAGAAGATCGATACCCGCGCCCTGCCGCTCGATCGGCTCGCCGAAGTGATCGAAGCGGTCAAACGCGCACTCGACGACGGCCGTCGCGTCTATTGGGTCTGTCCATTGGTCGAAGAATCCGAGACCAGCGACCTCGCCGCCGCGGAAGAACGCCACACCGAATTGAACAAACGCTTCGGCGACATCGTCGCGCTGGTGCATGGGCAAATGCGCGCCGCCGACAAGGATCGCGCCATGGCGCGCTTTGCCGAAGGCTCCGCCCGCATCCTGGTCGCCACCACCGTGATCGAGGTCGGCGTCGACGTGCCGGAAGCAAGCGTGATGGTGATCGAGCACGCCGAACGCTTCGGGCTGGCGCAACTGCACCAGTTGCGCGGCCGCATCGGCCGCGGCTCCGAGCTCTCGACGTGTCTTCTCCTCTACAAGGCGCCGCTCGGGCCAACCGCGAAGGCGCGCCTCGCCATCCTGCGCGAAACCGACGACGGTTTCCGCATCGCCGAGGAAGACTTGCGGCTGCGCGGCGAAGGCGACGTGCTCGGCACCCGCCAGAGCGGATTACCCGGCTTCCGGCTGGCGCGGCTCGAAGTCCACGGCAAGTTGCTGAACGCCGCGCGCGAAGACGCCAAGCTCATGCTCAACCGCGATCCGAAGCTCAATACGCCGCGTGGTATGGCGTTGCGGCAGTTGCTCTATCTGTTCGCGCGCGACGAAGCGATCCGGCTGTTAGGCGCGGGCTGATTGCGCCAGCACCTGCGTCCGCAGCGGGTCCGGGCCGAAACGGTTGGGTCCATCGGTTCCCTTCGTGCAGTCCCAGATGATCAGGATGATCCAGCCGACGAGAGGGATGAAGGATAACAGAATCCACCAGCCGTTGCGGTCAAGGTCGTGCAGCCGGCGCACCGCGACCGCGAGGCTCGGCAGGAACGTAGCCAGGCCGAACAAGCTCTTGGTCAACTGGATGTCGAGCGCCGTGTCGATGATCGACGTGGCGATCTCCGCGAGCGCGATGAACAACGCCCAGTACCAGTATTCCGACCGGCTCGCGCGGCCGGAAAAGCCTACGTAATTTGAAAAGCCCGATGTGATTGCCGGCCAAAAGCCCATGACGCCCCCCTTGGGTAAGCCGCATCTCGCGCCGGGGAGGATAGCACAGGACGGGCGCAGCGCGGCGGGGAACTTAGACCGATTTCGCGGGGCTGGGCATTGCCTGGCGCGCGGCCTGCGCAGTGCGGGCGGTCTGCGCCATGGCCGCGAGCTTGCCCTGCGGGTCCTCGCCGCCGGGCTGAATGATGCCGGCGGAAATCAACAGCGACATCGCCTGCTCGACGGTGATGTCCAGGTCGATCACCTCGCGCCTGGGCACATAGAAGAAAAATCCGGTAGTCGGGTTCGGCGTGCACGGCAGAAACGCCGAAACGTGATCGCTCGGCGGCAGGTGCTTGGCGATCGATGCGGTCGGCGGTTGGGTCAGGAATACCAGCGACCACATACCGGGCGCCGGAAACTCCACCAGGCCGACATGGCGAAAGCTCGATTCCGACCCCGAGAACAGCGTCTGGAAAATCTGCTTGGTGGTGCGGTAGATCGGCCGCACGATCGGCATGTGGTTCAAGAGGCTTTCGCCGAGGCCGACCAGGCGGCTGCCGACCAGGTTGGCGGTGAGGAAGCCGAGCAGCGTCAGCGAAAAAAGTGCGATGACCAGACCGAAGCCCGGAATGGTGATCGGCAAATAGGTTTCCGGCAGGTACGGCGCGGGAATGATCGGTCGCACCAGATTGTCGACCCAGGTCACGAACCACCAGATAATCCACGCCGTCACCGCCACCGGCCCGGCGACGACGAGGCCAGTGAGGAAATAATTGCGCAAGCGGCTGACCGGGCCGGACGAACTTTTCGGCGCGACAGGCGATGTTCCGCTCGGGTCGAAATCGGTCATCAAGGGGTCCGCTGTTGCGGCCGGGGTGCCGGCGCATCTATAGCGCGAGACGGCGGCTTCGCACAGTAGCGCCTCGGGCGCCGCCCTGCTGCGCCTTTACTCCACCGTCACTGATTTGGCGAGATTACGCGGCTGATCCACGTCGGTGCCGAGCGCCACGGCGGTATGATAGGCGATCAGCTGCACCGGCACCGCATAAACCAGCGGTGCGATTGCCGCCGGCACCGTGGGCAAAGCAAGCGTCACTTGCGATTGTGCCGCCACCGCCGCCGAACCCTTGGCGTCGGTCAGCAAAATCAGCCTGCCGCCGCGCGCGGCAACTTCCTGCATGTTGGAAATGGTTTTCTCGAACATCGGGTCGGACGGCGCGATCACCACCACCGGCATATTCTCGTCCACCAGCGCAATCGGACCATGCTTGAGTTCGCCGGCGGCATATCCCTCGGCATGGATGTAGGAGATTTCCTTCAGCTTCAGCGCGCCCTCCAGCGCGATCGGATAGCTGGTACCGCGGCCGAGGTAGACCACGTCGCGCGTTTTGGCGAGTTCGCGGGCGAGTTGCTCGATCTGCGGCTCGAGCGCAAGCGCCTCGGTCTGAAGCCGCGGCACTTCGATGAGTGCGCGCACCAACTGCTTTTCTTCCCCGGCCGAAAGCACGCCGCGCGCACGGCCGGCGGCAAGCGCGAGCGCCGCCAGCGCCGCCAACTGACAGGTGAACGCCTTGGTGGAGGCAACGCCGATTTCCGGACCGGCCAACGTCGGCATAACGACGTCGCTTTCGCGGGCGATGGTCGAACTCGGCACGTTAACGACCGAAAGCACGTGCTGCTTGTGCTCGCGCGCGTAGCGGAGCGACGCGAGCGTGTCGGCGGTTTCACCGGATTGCGAGATGAAGACCGCAAGCTCGCCGGGATCGAGCGGCACCTCGCGGTAACGGTACTCGGATGCGATGTCGACCTCGGCCGGCAGATGCGCAAACCGTTCGAACCAGTAACGCGCAACCATGCCGGCGTAATAGGCCGTGCCGCAGGCGGCGATCGACACCCGCCGCAACGCACGGAAATCGAACGGCAACTGCATCGGCAGTTCAACTCGCTCGGCAACCATGTCGAGATAATTCGCCAGCGTGTGACCGACGACTTCCGGCTGCTCGTAAATCTCCTTGGCCATGAAATGGCGGTGGTTGCCCTTATCGATCAGCATCACCGAGGCCTGCGACTTGAGCACTGGACGTTCGACCCGCTGGCCCGTCGCGTCGTGGATCTCCGCGCCCTTGCCGTCGATCACGACCCAATCGCCGTCTTCGAGATAACTCACGGTGTCGGTGAACGGCGCAAGCGCGATCGCATCGGAGCCGAGATACATCGCCTCGTCGCCGAAGCCGACGGCGAGCGGCGAGCCTTTGCGCGCGCCAATCAGGAGGTCGCCCTTGCCGGCGAATAAAAATGCCAGCGCGAAAGCGCCGCGCAGCCGCGGTAGCGCCGCTTTTACCGCGTCGACCGGCGAGCGGCCACGTTTGATTTCTTCGCTGACCAGATGAGCGATGACTTCGGTGTCGGTTTCGGTCGCAAACTTCACGCCTTGATCTTGCAGCTCGCGCCGCAACTCGGCGAAATTCTCGATGATGCCGTTATGCACGACCGCAAGCCGGTCGGTCGCATGCGGGTGGGCATTGTTCTCGGTTGGCCGGCCGTGCGTCGCCCAACGTGTGTGCCCGATCCCGATGGTACCGGCGAGCGGCTCGCGGGCCAGCCTTTGCTCGAGATTCCTGAGTTTGCCTTCGGCGCGGCGGCGCGTCAGCACGCCATCTTCGAGGGTGGCGACGCCGGCGGAGTCATAGCCGCGGTATTCGAGGCGCTTGAGCGCGTCGATCAAAAGCGGCGCGACCGGCTCGTGACCGATGATCCCGACAATGCCGCACATATGCTTGAACAATCTCCCGCGCCGCCGCCGCGGCGGACCTCGCCGTCTGCATTAACCGTTACGGCCAAGTCTAGCCGATACCAAATAAAAAAACGTTTCGCTCCGTGACAGCCGCAAGCGGCTGAAAAGGCGCGCCTAATCGGAAGAGCGCGGCTTTTTTTTGCCCAGCGATTTGAGCGAGCGCAAGCGTTCGGCGGCGCCTTCCTTAACCACCTGCCGGCCGCGGCCCAGCGCGAGCGCGCCGGCCGGCACGTTCTTGGTGATCACCGAGCCGGAACCGACGTAGGCGCCGGCGCCGATTTCGACCGGCGCAACCAGTGCGGAGTTGGAACCGATGAACGCGCCCTTGCCGATCGTGGTGCGGTATTTCCCGGCACCATCGAAGTTGCAGGTGATGGTGCCGGCGCCGACGTTGGCATCCGCCCCGACTGTCGCGTCGCCGATGTAACTCAAATGATTGGCCTTGGCGCCTGCTTCGATCGCGGCTTCCTTGACCTCAACGAAATTACCGATGCGCGCGCCGGCACCGAGGCGGGTTCCCGGCCGCAGACGGGCAAATGGACCGACCGAGGCGCCCTTGCCCACATGCGCCCCGACCAGGTGCGAGAAGGAATGGATAACGGCGCGGTCTTCAACCGTGACCTTCGCGCCAAACACCACGTAGGGCTCCACCACGACGTCCTTGCCGAATTTGGTGTCGGCGGACAGGAACACCGTCTCCGGCGCAACCAATGTGACACCGGAATCGAGCGCGGCCTTGCGCAGACGCTGCTGCGCGACCGCTTCCGCTTCGGCGAGCTGGCTTTTGGTGTTGATGCCGCGCACTTCGTCCTCCTCGACTTCGATGGCGACTGCATTGAGTTTCATGCTGGCCGCGATTGCGACCGCGTCGGTCAAATAAAATTCGCGTTTGCGGTTGCGATCGCCGATTCGCCGTAAGATGGCGAGCGCTTGCGCCCCAGCCAACGCCATGATCCCGCCGCTGCATAGGCCGATTGCCTTTTCGCTTGCGCTCGCATCGGCTTCCTCGCGGATGGCGACGAGCTTTCCCTTGTTGACGATGAGCCTACCGTAGCCGGCGGGATCCGACGGCCGGAAACCGAGCACCACGACGGCGGCGCCCTTGGCGAGCGGCGCCCGCAGTCGTTTGATCGTCGCCGCGCGAATAAGCGGCGTATC
>JAGXAC010000183.1 GCA_019075925.1 Hyphomicrobiales bacterium
TTATTGCAGGCAGAATCCCGAAGTCGAGCCCGGCCAATACGCCATGATCGCGATTACCGATACCGGCACTGGCATGAACGCGGAGGTGGCGTCCCGCGTATTCGATCCATTCTTCACGACCAAGCCCGTCGGCAAGGGCACCGGCCTCGGGCTCAGCCAGGCCTATGGCTTCGTCAAACAGTCCAGCGGCCACATCAAAATCTACTCCGAGCCCGGTGCCGGGACGGCGGTGAAGATTTATTTGCCGCGCCTCCTGGGTGACACGAAGGGGTTACCGGAACGTACGGTTTCCGAAGCGATGCGGACCGGCGACCGTAGCGAGATCATCATCGTGGTCGAGGACGATCCGCTGATGCGGCGGCTGACGACGGAAACGCTGCACGAGCTCGGCTACACGGTATTCGATAGCGAAAGCGCCACCGGGGCTCTGGAAATTCTTGACCGCGTGGCCGATGTGAAGTTGCTGTTCACCGACGTTGTCATGCCCGATATCAACGGCAAGAAACTCGCCGACGAGGCGCTACGCCGCCGCCCCGAGCTAAAAGTGTTGTTCACCACCGGATATACGGCCAACGCCGTCGTGCATGGCGGCGTGCTGGATCCGGGCGTTCATATGATCGGCAAGCCGTTCACGCTCGACCAGCTCGCCGCCAAGGTGCGCGCCGTACTTGACGAGTAACGGCGCTGACGCGTCTCAGGAGGCCTTCCTTGGGACCTTTTTGCCTTTCCTGCGCGCCTTGGAGAGGCCGATGGCGATAGCTTGTTTGCGACTTTTTACTTTACCACCCCGGCCGCCTCGGCCGCTGCGTGCGGTGCCGCGATTGTAGCGGCGCATTTCCCTTTCCACGTCTCTGCCGGCGCTGCGTGAATATCTGCGTTTCCTCGTTGCCATCAGGTTCTCCCGAACAGGCCGCACGGACTCATCGACCGATTTTACCAGCCGTCGTCGTTAGCTCAACCCGAGTTCGCCCGCCGAGTTCCCGAAGCCGGGTGCCGCAGTCGAGCAATAGCCCCTGCTGCATCTCGCAAATCCGCAAACGCAAAAATTCTGCGGCAATTGGAACTTGGGTCTCTCGACTGCGTTCCTTCCCCGCGAATCCCAGCGAGGTAAACGCGTGCACCGGCTCACTCGGCGACAGCTTTTGGGGTCGAGCGCGCTTGCGCTTTTGCTGATGTCGCCGGTCGCGCGCGCCGCAGTTGTCAAAGGCGGCTTGCCGTGGAAACCCGGCTCGGCCGATCCGCCGACGGCGGTAACGCCGGGCGGATGGCATTATTTTACACCGCAAGAAGCCAAGACCGTTGAGGCATTTGTCGATCGGCTTATTCCACCGGACGAGCTGTCGCCGGGCGGCAAGGAGAGCGGTTGCGCCGTCTTCATCGACCGGCAACTCGCCGGGCCCTATGGCCGGCTCGACGGCTACTACATGAGCGGGCCTTTCCAGAAAGGTACCAAGCAGCAAGGTCCGCAATCGTCCGTCACGCCGGCCCAGCATTATCGCAAGGCATTGGCAGCGTTTGACTCCGCCTGCCGTGAAAAGTTCGCCGGCAAAGCTTTCGTCGATCTCACCGACACGCAAAAAGACGAAGCGATCAAGGGCCTCGAAGACGGTTCCCTCAAGCTAGCAGGGACCGATGCGCAGGACTTCTTCAAGCTCGTCCTTAAGAACACGCAGAACGGCTTTCTCGCCGACCCGATCTACGGCGGCAACAAGAACATGGCGTCGTGGAAGATGATCGGTTTCCCGGGCGCGCATTACGACTATCGCAACTGGATCGACCGGCACAATCAGCGTGTCAAGCTGGCGCCGGTCGGCATCAGTAATCACCCAGATTGGACTCAGTAGTCCCGACAGGAGCGCTTGATGGCGCGCAGACTACCCCATAAAGACGTGGTCATCATCGGGTTCGGTTGGACCGGCTCCATTCTCGCCAACGAGCTGACGGACGAAGGGCTCGACGTGGTCGCCATCGAACGGGGTCCTTGGCGCGACACCGCGACCGATTTTCCGATCTCCTACGCGCAGGACGAATTGCGTTATCGCATCCGCCACGAAATGTTTCTGCGCAATTCGCAGATGTCGGTAACTTTCCGCAACAACGCCAACCAGACGGCTCTGCCGGTGCGGACCTGGGGCGCCTTCATGCTCGGCAACGGCGTTGGCGGCGCCGGCCTGCACTGGAATGCGGAGTTTTGGCGTTTCCTGCCGAGCGACTTCACGTTGAAAAGCCACCTCACCCAGCGTTACGGCGCGAATTTTCTTCCCGATGACATGACTATCCAGGACTGGGGGATCACCTGGAACGATATCGAACCGTACTACGATCAATTCGAATACCTATGCGGCACGTCCGGCACCGCCGGCAATCTCCGCGGCGAAATCCAAGACGGCGGTAACCCGTTCGAAGGCGCGCGCTCGCGGCCGTATCCGACGCCGGCGATGAAGCAGGGCTACGGTCACACGCTGTTCGCCGAGGGAGCGAGGAAACTCGGCTACAAGCCGTTTCCGCAACCGTCCGGAAATCTGTCGCACTCCTACACCAATCCGCTCGGCGTCACCCTCGGCCAATGCACCTATTGCGGCTTCTGCGAATGGTTCGGCTGCGCCAACTATTCCAAAGCGAGCCCGCAGACCACGATCCTGCCCGTACTCATGCGCAAATCGAATTTCGAAGGCCGCACCGACTGCGAAGTCACCAAGATCAACCTCGACAATACCGGCAAGCGCGCAACCGGCGTCACTTTCGTCGATTCATCTGGCGAAGAATTCGAGCAGCGAGCGGACCTCGTGATTCTTTGCGCGTTCTCGCTGTTCAACGTGCAGTTGCTTTTGCTGTCGGGTATCGGCACGCCGTACGATCCGCAGAGCGGGCGAGGCCAGATCGGGCGTAACTTTACACACCAGACCGTCGCGGGGGGATTGGGTTTTTTCGACAAAGACAAATACAACTTCAATCCGTTCGTTTCCGCCGGCGCTATCGGCATGTGCATCGACGAATTCAACGGTGACAATTTCGATCACGGCCCGCTCGGTTTCGTCGGCGGCGGCTATATCGGCCAGGTGCAGACCAACGGCCGGCCGATCGAGACCACAGCCGTACCGCCGGACACCCCGGCCTGGGGATCGAAATGGAAGCAGGCGCTCAAGGACAATTATCTTTCGACCATCAATGTCGGCGCCGCTTGCCACGGCTCGATGTACAGCTATCGCGACAATTACCTCAGCCTCGATCCGACCTACAAAGACCGCTTCGGACGGCCGCTCGTGCGCATCACGCTCGATTTCCACGACAACGAAATCAAGATGAGCAATTTCCTTTTGGAAAAATACGGCGAAATCCTGCAAGCGATGGGTGCGAAGCAAGTCGTCAAGCACCCACGCAAGCCGCCATACGACGTCACCGCCTACCAGACGTCGCATCTCAATGGCGGCGCGATCATGGGTGATAACCCGGGTAACAGCGCGCTGAATCGATACTTGCAGAGTTGGGACGTGCCCAATCTGTTCGTCATGGGCGCCAGCGCTTATCCGCAAAACGCCGGCTACAACCCGACCGGCACCGTCGGCGCGTTGGCGTTTTGGTCGGCTCACGCGATCCGATCGCAATATCTCAAGAATCCCGGGCCGCTCGTTCATGCATGAGCATAAATCACTGCTTGCAACTCTGGTGCGGCTGTTACTGTTTGCTTCCGCCGTGATCGTGCCGTCGGGACCTATCATGGCGGCCGGCATCGACAAGCAGGATTTCGGCCAGATCCAGCGCGGTCGCTATCTCGCCGTCGTCGGCGATTGTGCGGCCTGCCACACTCTGCCCGGCAGCGGACATGCGCTTGCGGGTGGACGGCCGATCGAAACGCCGTTTGGCACCATGTTTGCGCCCAACATCACGCCCGACCCAACGACGGGTATCGGCGCGTGGACTGATCGGGAATTCATCGACGCCATGACGAAAGGCACCGGCCGCAACGGAACGCACCTCTATCCGGCCATGCCATACACCTATTACACTAAAGTCACGCGTGACGATGTGCTCGCGATCCGCGCCTACCTCAATACCCTGCCGCCCGTGTACAATCCGGTCAAAGCCGATCAATTACCGTTTCCGTTCAACATTCGGACTTCGATGATTGTCTGGGACGACCTGTTTTTTTCGCCGGGGCAATTTCAACCGCGGGCCGACAAGAGCGACGAATGGAACCGGGGCGCTTATCTTGCCGAAGGTCTGGGGCATTGCGGGCTTTGCCATACGCCGAAGAATTTCATGGGCACTGACAAAACGAGCGAGCGCCTGCAAGGCAACGCGTTGCAAGGATGGTTTGCATCCAACATCACCGATGACCGCCGTCGTGGAATCGGCGGTTGGTCGATCAGCGAGATTGTCGATTATTTAAAAGCCGGTCATGGCCGAAAGACACTTGGAACTGGCCTGATGGCGGAGACGATCGGCCAATCGACGTCACATATGACCGATGCCGATCTGAAGGCGATCGCCGTGTATTTGAAAGATCAACCCGGCCAGAATGCCGGCAACAATGAGGACCGAACGCCTGCCGTCGCGTCGGACCAGCCGATCATGAAACGGGGCCGCAGTGTCTATGCGGACGAATGTTCCGGATGCCATGCCGGCGACGGTAAGGGAACTGAACATCTATTTCCCGCCCTCGATGGCTCGGCGGTGGTTCAACAAACCGACCCGACTTCGCTGCTGCACGTGGTGTTGCGCGGCACCCGGAGCGTCGGCACCGACAAGGCGCCGACTGCTGCGGCCATGCCCGAATTCGGCTGGCTGCTCAATGACAATGAGGTCGCGGCCGTGCTGACCTACATCCGCAACTCCTGGGGCAATACCGCGCCGGCGGTGAGCGCCGAGGACGTACGCAAAGCACGCCACGCCTTTGTCGAGAGAAGTGATTAGGATGGCGTCGGATTGAGTTGAATCGTCATGCCCGCGCTCGTTGCGGGCATCCACTGCTTAGATGCTGAATCCACGTGGATGGTCGCAAACAATGCCCGACGCGCTGCGGCGCGCTGTGATTCGGCGCGGCGACCCCCGCCCTGGCCTTAATCACGGCGGTGCTGCGTTAAACGGGTCCCCCGCGCAAAGTCGCCGATGCTGCCCAAAGGGGGGGATCACACAAAGTAAACGAGATAGACGATGGCAAAGGCGATCACGACTGCGGCGATGCCAAACCCGAGCACGTAGCGAACGTTATGGCCCATCACGGCTTGCCGTGCCTTTGCGGCTGGAATGCCTGGCTGCCCCGCCATTTGACGATCGGCCTCTTTATACTCGGGTGCGCGCGTTTCGGTGGTCATGGCACTCTCTCGGTTGATGTTGCCGGGTGATAACCGGATTGCCGCCATCTTTGTTCCCCCTGGGAGGTCGGACCGGAACATCCGGGAACCGCCATTTCGGAAATAAAAAGCAGCGAATAAAATATGAAATATAAAGACAGCGAGACAAAGGATGTCCCGCTGCCTTTCGCGTACCGATGTTGAAGCCAGTCGGTTAGTTCACTGTGTTCAACCAGTCTTCAATATCCTGGCGCGCGCGGTCCCTGGCGATGCCGTAACGCTCCTGAATCTTTCCTTCGAGTTGATCGCGCTTGCCGTTGATTTGTGCCAAATCGTCGTCGGTGAGTTGGCCCCACTTTTCTTTGACCTTACCCTTCGTCTGCTTCCAGTTTCCTTCGACCCTGTTCCAATCCATCTCACGTTCCTTTCGAGTGGTCCGATTGTGGTTTGAGAACGTCGCCTCGGCCTGGAAGTTCCTTACTTGGGTTCTGTTCCGTCTTAATGAAAGCGCGCGCCCTGGCTTCGGAGGTACGCGCCTGGTTGCTGCAATCAAGCGGCTTTTCGATTCACCTGACTTTCCGCCATCTCGGTGAGTTTTTTATCGGCGGCTTTCTCCTCCGCAAGGGTTTGCTGCAAAAGCGAGACGCAATCCTGCTTGCTTAGCTGGTTCGCCCAGGCGATCAGCGTGCCGTAGCGGGTCATTTCGTAATGCTCGACAGCCCGTGCCGCGGCAATCAAGGCGGCGTCGAGCACCGGCTTTTGTTCGACTTCGCCGGCAACGTCGTTGGCCTCCTCGATGATGCCGTCGATGGCCGGGCAATCCACGCCCTGCGCCTTTTTGCCGACAGATTGGAATACCTGTTCCAACCGTTTGACGTGGTTTTCGGTTTGCTGAAGATGATTTTGAAAACCATTCTTAAGTTGCGGGTCGTTGGCTTTTTCGATCATGTCGGGCAGCGTCTTGAGGATTTGCTGCTCTGCATAATAGATGTCACGCAGTGTATGCACGAACAGGTCCTCCATATTTTTGATGTCTTTCGAGAACAATCCCATGACGTCGGCTCCTTTGCCTTATGTGTGAGCAGCGGCGCGCAAGCCTCCCGCAGCCGCTTGTGAATGCAACGTACTGCAGCAACGCCAGTTCCGTGGCGCCATCGCGGGGACGCCGCCGATTGGAGGTTTCGTGTCAGTGGAACTCGGGCGATGATGTTCCCGTGCGGCGCGGAGCGTCGGGCGGCTGCTCGTTCAGCACCAGCCAATAAAGTCCAAGCTGAACCACGGCCTGAGCGAATTCGTTGAAATCGACCGGCTTGCGTACGTAGCTGTTGGCACCGAGGCTGTAGCCCTGCAAGCGGTCTTTATCTTCTACCGACGTGGTAAGTATGACCACGGGTAGCAAACGCGTGCGATCGTCGCCGCGGATGCGGCGCAGCACCTCATGGCCGTCGATTTTCGGCAGCTTAAGATCCAGCAATATAAGCTGCG
>JAGXAC010000184.1 GCA_019075925.1 Hyphomicrobiales bacterium
GCAGGTCCAAAATAAATCGACCAGGGGCTCCACATCGCCCCTGGTCGCCAACGTGCTTTATCGCGACGATGGATCTGCGCTGTTGTTACTTCTGCAACGTGTGCGTGAAGTACCACAAGGTGCCATTCAACACCATCGCACCCAGGATATTGCCGATGGTGACCGGGATTTGATTCCACACCCACCACTCGTAGATGCTCACGTGAGCACCCGAGAGGATACCGCACGGGATAAGCCACATGTTCACCACGGTGTGCTCGAAGCCCAGCGCAAAGAACATCCCGATCGGTATCCACATTAGCAGCAAGCGGCCAACCGTGCTGCGCGTGGATTTGGACATGACGGACCCAAGGCTCACCAGCCAGTTACAAAGGACGCCCATGCCGATGGCAGCGAACCAGCCGAGTGCGCCGTACTGGCTATACGCGACCTTGTGCTCGGCGGTGTGGGCGATGACGGTGAGCAATTTATTCGGGGGGACGGACCCACCGTAGGTGAATGAGAACCACAGGAGCCAAGCAAAGAACACGCCGCCGAGCAGATTGCCGAACAGAGTAATCACCCAGTTGCGAATCAGCTGGAATGGCGTGACCGTTCCGGCGTACATGCCAATGGGCATCGTCGCAAAGCTGCCGGTCGCCATCTCCAGGCCGAGGAAGCTCAGCGTAACGTAGCCAGCCGGGAACATAAATCCTGCTGCGCCGAGCGGTACGCCAGCGGCGACCATGGCGAAGACCATCGAGGCGCCATAGGCCAGAAACGGCGTGCACAAAAAGCCGCGAACGATGATATGAAGGGTACCGAATTTGGCTTTGTTGGCGGCGTCCAACGCCAGGGCAGCTCCCATCTCCGCCGGCGGCACCGTTTCGATTACAGCGACGGCATTCGCAGATTCGGCCATTTCGTTCTCCCCTATGCTTGCACGGATGCCAGCTGCAGCTGACATCGACGGTGCGCCCCATGCTCAATCGCGTTCCGGCACCAGGACGCGATCGCCTCGTCGTCAGGCTTCAGACTTTTGGCTGAATCCCCGACGAAAGCCAGAAAGTCGCAAAGATTTCGCGTGGAGACGCCGATCAGCAACGGGATTTCGGCCATCAAGGCGTCCGCAATGACGGGCCGCAATCCGCGTCCATGCGCCTCTTCCTTGCCAAACTTGTTGATGATCAGCAGGTCGACGCGTTCGCGCACTGCGCGCGCAACCCAGGCGTCGATCCGCGCGAACGCGTCCGGATCAAGGCGACAACCCCTTGCCTCGTTGCCGCGGTCAAACGAAATCTTTATCTGGTCGCCGCCCAGAAGGTCCTGCACGTACATGTCGCATCGACGCCGGCCGCGCCGGTGCGCATTTGATTGGACGACGCCGCCGAGCCGGTAACCGGAGGCCAGCAGACCGGCTGCGCATTGAGCTATGAGAGCATCCCCGACAAGACCATCGTCGTAAATCACGACGCCAATCTGGCTTCCTTCAGGGTTTGAATGTTCGGCGTGAATCGGCCCGCCCCGCTCATGGCGCAACTCCATACGTTTCCTCTCCTCCATCATCGCCTTGATGGCTGCTCGGCGCTGTCATCACAGTCGCCGGCGCAGAGAAAACCGCGGCCATACTTTTTGGTTTATTCGACAGCGGGCACAAACACGGGCACTATTTTTAGTGGAGCCGACCTGAAGCAGCATGTCAAGCGCATCTTTAAATCCTTAGAAAGAGCATCCGCGCGAGTTCCAACGGTCGCCCGATCAGAGACTTAGCCCGGCGTTGCGCGGGCCGGCCGGCCGACGGCGGCGATGGCTCAACCCTGGAACGATCGCCTTTCCCCGCCTCGAAGGCATGGCCTTTGTGCTTGGCTTGCACTACAAATACTGCACGGCGAGTAAACGGAAATCGGCGCGGGAAGTCTTTCCGCCGCCCAGCAAGGGAAGACGACAAATGTCTATCGATCAGGTCATCGACAGCGAGGTGAAGGGAAACGACATCGTGTTGTTCATGAAGGGCACGCCGCAGTTCCCGATGTGCGGATTCTCCGGCCAGGTCGTGCAGATCCTCGACAATCTCGGTGTGGCCTACAAAGGCCTCAACGTGCTCGAAGACGATCAACTGCGTCAGGGTATCAAGACTTATTCCAACTGGCCGACCATCCCGCAACTTTACGTCAAAGGCGAATTCGTCGGCGGCTGCGATATTATCCGCGAAATGTTCCAGTCCGGCGAGTTGCAGTCTTTGTTTACGGACAAGGGCATCGCGAGGAAAGCGCCGGCGACCGCTTGAGACTTCTTCACATTTTACGATCGCCGTCGCTACCGGGCTGTCGCGCGGCAAGATCCGTTCGATCAGACGTGAAGTCGGCGGCATCGAGGAGTGTCTGCATCGACGAAACTGACGTTCGTCGAGCGGCTCATGTAAGGCCGCTCCGCTATCGCAAGACGCCGGCCGCGGCAGCAGATCTGCTCGACGGCACCGCGGTTGTTCATGCAACGCGCGAAAGCGACGCTTCGGTATGAGTGAGCCTCGGGCTGAATCCGCTCCGGGCGCCCCGCGGTCAGAGCGACTGGCGGATCTTCCGGCCAATTGACCTCGTAGCCTGACCCGATACTCTCGAAATGCCGGAGAATGCGCCATCCATTCCGGCACAAATCGCGATAACGGCCTACGATCCGAGACCGCTGACATGCTCGGTAAGCTGACGATCGACGCCCTGCCGTTTTACAGTGGCATCGCCATGACCGGCGCGTTGATCAGCGTGCTCGGCTTACTTGGAGCGGTCGCGCTCATCACCTGGCTCGGTCAATGGCGCTATCTGTGGACCGAATGGCTGAGGAGCCTCGACCATAAGAAGATCGGCGTCATGTATGTGACGTTGGCACTGATCATGTTGGTGCGCGGCTTCGTCGATGCTTTGATGATGCGGACCCAGCAGGCGGTCGCACTGGACTCGCACGGCTATCTGCCGCCGGACCATTTCGATCAAATTTTCACGTCGCATGCCACTATCATGATCTTCTTCGTGGCGATGCCATTTTTGGTCGGCCTGTTCAACGTCATCGTGCCGCAGCAGATTGGCGCGCGCGACATGGCGTTCCCATTCATGAATTCGGTGAGCCTCTGGCTGACGGCAGCCGGCGCCGCGTTGGTCATGGTGTCGCTTGTCATCGGCAAGTTTTCTACCGCCGGCTGGAATGCCTACCCGCCCTACTCGGAAGCGCAACTCAGTCCGGGAGTCGGCGTCGACTATTGGATCTGGGCGATCCTGGTCAGCAGCGTCGGCTCGATACTGACGGGACTCAATTTTCTAGTCACTATCATCAAGCGACGCGCGCCGGGCATGCGGCTGATGATGATGCCGCAATTCACCTGGGCGGCGCTGTGCACCAGCGTTCTTATCGTGTTCGCTTTCCCGGCGCTGACCGTTGCCGCCGCGCTGCTCGGTCTCGACCGCTATCTCGGCATGCACTTCTTCACCAATGGCGACGGCGGCAATCTGACCAACTATATCGAGCTGTTCTGGATCTGGGGGCATCCCGAAGTCTACATCCTGATCTTGCCGGCTTTCGGCGTCTATTCCGAAGTCGTCGCGACCTTCTCGGGTCGGCGATTGTTCGGCTACGAGTCGCTCGTTTACTCGACCGCCGCAATCGCGGTGCTCTCGCTCGGCGTTTGCCTGCACCATTTTTTCACCCTCGGTGCCGGCAGCGATGTAAACGCCTTCTTTGGCAGGATGGCACCGCTTATTGCCGTGCCGACAGGTGTGACGATTTTCGACTGGTTACTCACGATGTATCGCGGCCGGGTGCGACTTTCCGTCCCGATGCTGTTTACGCTCGGTTTTATCGTGACGTTTGTCATCGGCGGCATGACCGGCGTTTTGCTTACGCTCGCTCCGGCCGGCCGTCCGATGCACGATACGACCTTTCTAGTGGCGCATTTTCACAACATGATGATCCCCGGCGCGCTGTTCGGCTATCTGGCCGGCTACCAATATTGGTTTCCCAAGGCGTTCGGCTTTCGACTGGACGACAAATGGGGCCGCCGGGCGTTCTGGGCGTGGATCATCGGCTTCTATCTGGCCTTCGTGCCACTCTATATTCTCGGTTTCATGGGCATGCCGCAGCGCCTCGAGCGCTACGACGTCGCCGGCTGGCAGCCGTATCTCATCGTTGCCGAACTCGGCGCTGTCTTCATTCTGTGCGGCGTCGTCTTCCTCGCCGTCCAACTCGCCGTCAGCATCCGCGGCCGCGCCGGGCTTGTAGTTTCGACCGGCGATCCATGGAACGGCAGAACGCTGGAATGGGCGACAGCTTCGCCGCCGGCGGTCTACAACTTTGCCGTCGTGCCCCACGTGCACGGCATCGATGCGTGGTGGGACATGAAGCAAGCAGGGACGGCCGGCCGCGCACCTGCCCGCTTCCGCGACATTATCATGTCCGACGACAGCAGCGCCGGCGTCGCGCTTGGAGCGATGGCGTTCGTGTTCGCCTTTGCGATGGTCTGGCAGATCTGGTGGTTGGCTGCCATCGGCGGAATTGGCGTATCCGGTGCGGTACTGTCGCGGGCGTTCCGCGATCGTGATGAGCACCGCATCCCGGCTAGCCAAGTTGAAGCGACCGAGCATCGGCACCTCACGGCCGCCGTGCCGACATCTGGAACGCCGACGTGACCGACGGAGCTGTCACCGCCGGTATAGGCGATCAGATCGAAGCCGAAGCGGCCAATCGCGCTATCGACGAAAGGGCGTACGGCTTCTGGATCTACCTGATGAGCGACGCCATAATCTTCGCTTTGCTGTTGGCTACTTTTGCGGTGATGTCACATAGCACTGCCGACGGGCCGAGCAGTCACGCGTTATTCCGGCTCTCCCACGCTTTCGCGAAAACCATGCTGCTGCTGGCAAGCAGCACGACTTTCGGATTCGCCAGCGTCGCGATCGCAGCCGAACAATGCCGACGCACGCTGGCCTGGCTGAGCGTGACGTTCCTCTTCGGATTAGGCTTCATCGCTATGGAGATTTCGGAATTCCACGCCATGGCCGTCGCCGGCGCCGGCCCGTGGCGCAGCGGCTTTCTCTCGGCTTTGTTCACGTTGAACGGCACCTATGGGGCTCACGTCAGCGTCGGCCTGATCTTGATCGTCGTCCTGGGATGCGAGGTCGCGCGGCGCGGGTTGAACCCGTTCGTCGTCTCCCGGCTCCGCCGGCTTGGCCTGTTCTGGCATTTCCTCGACATCGTCTGGATCGCCATCTTCTCCATCGTTTATCTGCCGGGGCTTATTTAGAATGCCCGAGCCGACACATGCGTCCGAGAGGTCGATGGCGCCGCAACGCCGCACCAACGTCACGCCTAAGCCCTACCTGATCGGGGTCGTTCTCGCGCTGGTGCTGACGGTAATCCCGTTCGGTGTGGTCGCCTCCCGCGCGCTGCCGCCGAAGCAGATTTTTGTCGTCATCGGCGCAGCGGCAATCGTTCAGATCGTCGTCCACCTGCGGTTTTTCCTCCACCTCGAATTGAAACCATCGTCACCAAACCAGCGGATCGCGCTCTGCTTCGCCGTTGTGCTCCTCATGCTGGCCGGCGGCACGCTGTGGATCATGTTCAATCTCCATGATCGCACGATGTAACGGCGGCAGATGAAGCGGCCGCACGCGAGGTTTTCTATTTTTGCCCGGATTTGCCGGCTGCGCGGGCCAGGATTTCGACCAGGCTTTCGGTGCTGTCCGCGTCGGGGTCCAGTTGCTTGCCATCGGTTCCAAGCGCCCGCCGCCAGCGGCTGACGCGCTCACCAAGGGCGGTCAAACGGTTGAGAACGACATCGACGGGATCGCGGTTCTGATCGAGATAGGCGCGGCCGTCGTCGGTGATCGTGAACAGCCGGGGTGGGTCGTCCGAGGCGGTCACATAGCCCGCTTCCACTAGACTGCCCAGCGTTGGATAGACGATGCTGGGAGCCGGCGAATACCATTCGGCCGTCTTCGTCTCGATCAGCTTGATGATCTCATAGCCGTGACGGGGCGTCTCGGCGATGAGCGCGAGCGCAACCAAACGCAGATCGCCTTGGGCCAACTTGGCTTGGGCCAGCATATTGCTCTCGTTCAAAAGATAACCTTTGGCAGCTTATACAACAAATAAGCTGCAAGAAACATTTCTTCGCGGTCAGCCAGTGTTCCAGGCGGGACAAGCAAGATTTTACGACCTTCCGTCGTGAGCCGAAGCACCGGGCGTGCCGGCGGGGCCGCGTAACTGATCAAGGCCACGCCGCGTCGACGTCCGTGTCGGCGTCGGCTTGCCCCCTGCCCCCAGCGGGTGCGGGTCGGGGCCGTTGCTAGACCAACACCTCGCGCAGCCGCGCCATATCGACGTCATACACAAAGCCACGCACGCAGTCGCGATGCGGGAGAAATGGATGGCTGCGCACACGTACAATCGCTTTGCGCACCGCCTCGTCGAGGTCGTCGAACCCGCCGGGCTCACACGGAAGTGAACGGCCGACGTGACCCAGCAAGTTTGGCTCGTAGGGCGGCGTCGTTCACTCCGAGTAGTCCGCACTTGGTATGGTGCACAAGCATCACTTCGCGCGTGCCCAGAACGTGCTGCGAGATCACCACGAGCGCAGGACGTCATCGGTGACGAGACCTCCGGCATTCCGCAAGACGTGCGCTTCGCCCAGTTCAAGTCCGAAGATGCGAACGACGCTGATTCGCGCATCCATGCAGGTCACGATCGCCATGGCCTTGGCGGGCACCGGCGTCTTCGGACCCGCGAATCCCGACGCATGGGCGGCGGC
>JAGXAC010000185.1 GCA_019075925.1 Hyphomicrobiales bacterium
TCCGCACGGAGCGTGCTTAACCGCGGCATCGTCTGAGCGAAGCAGGCAAAACACCTGCCAGCCAAGCCTGCGGGAAACCCGGTTCTGGAGCTGAGCCATCGGGGTAGAAGCCGGTGGCGAGTGCCGCAAGCGTGAGCGCCGAAAGGCGGCGTTTCTCCCGCCGTGGGAGACGCGCGCCGCGCTAGTCGCGGACATTGGCTGAACAATGCGCCTCTCGGCGCTCCGCTTCCCCTTTTTTATTGCGCATGATCCTGGTCCGAAAACCGGACGCCACTTTTCGGGGATCATGCGGAGGGAGCAGAGAATCAACGTCGTGGTGGTGAGCAGGACTCGGACGCCCAGGCGCCGCGAGAACGCTCGCTGTTGTCCGTCACCCTGAGGAGCGCGAGCCTCGAAGAGCGACGGCCGCATCCTTCGAGGCCCGCCACCGTCAACCGCAAGACCCGCGTAAACGCGCTTTTTCGCGGCCGTCTCAGGATGCAGCAAGAGGCGCGGCATACCGTCGGCGGGGAATTTGCCGTAGGATTAATGGGAGGCGGTCATATGAGGGTAAGCCCATGACGCTGCAGGAAGGCAGGCCGGCGCCGGCCAAGGCTTCGACGCCTGAGCCGATCTGGTTTGCATCCTATCCGCCCGGAATTCCGCACAGCATCGATCCGGACGCCTATCCGTCGCTGGCAGCCTTGCTGCTCGATGCGTGCAAGCATCACGCCGCGCACGCCGCATTCGAATGCCTCGGCACCGGCATGACCTATGCCGAATGGGAACGCGTCAGCCGCGGGTTCGCGGCATTTCTGCTCGAAGAGTTGAAATGCCGGGCCGGTGACCGCGTCGCCATCATGCTGCCGAATCTGCTCGCCTATCCGGTGGCCTTTCTTGGCACGCTGCGCGCCGGCCTCGTCGTGGTCAACGTCAATCCGCTCTACACGCCACGCGAACTGCGCGAGCAGCTCAAGGATGCCGGCGCGACCGCCATCGTGATCATGGAGAATTTCGCGCACAAGCTGGAATCGGTGCTGGCCGAAACGCAAATCCGCCACGTGCTGGTGGCGCGGCTCGGCGATTTCATGCCGCCGCTCAAGCGCGTCTTGTTCAACGCCGTCAATACGCATGTGCGCCACGCGGTGCCGGCCTGGAATTTCCCGCACTTTACGCTGTTGCAGGCCGCCTGCCGGCGTGCGCAAAGCGCGTCCTATCAGGATGCGCAGCCGGCGCCCTCGTCGCCGGCGCTGCTGCAATATACCGGCGGCACCACCGGCGTGCCGAAAGGCGCGGTGCTGACGCACCGCAACCTGGTCGCCAACAGCCTGCAATGCCGCGCGGTGATCAAGCCGTATATCGAGGAGGAGAGGGGATCGGTGCTGACCCCGCTGCCGCTCTATCACATCTTCTCGCTGACCGCGAACCTGCTCGCTTTCGCGCTGATGGGCGGATTGAGCGTGCTGGTGCCCGACCCGCGTGACATCAAGGGATTGGTCAAGACGATGCGCCGCGCCAAGGTCACCACCATGACCGGCGTCAACACGCTGTTCAATGCGCTCATCAACAATGCGGACTTCGCCAAGCTCGATTTCAGCACTCTGAGCTTTGCCGTCGGCGGCGGCGCCGCGGTGCAAAGCGCGGTCGCGGTGCGCTGGCGCGAAATCACCGGCACCAACGTGGTGGAAGGCTATGGCCTGACCGAAGCGTCGCCGGTGGTCTGTATCAATCCGGTACGCAAACCAAAGCTCGGCACCGTGGGGCTGCCGGTGCCATCGACCGAGGTCGCGATCCGCGACGACGCCGGCAACACGCTTGCCGTCGGCGAAGCCGGCGAAATCTGGGTTTGCGGCCCGCAGGTGATGCAGGGCTATTGGCAGCGGCCGGATGAAACCAGGCTGGTGCTGACCACGGATGGCTGGCTCGACACCGGCGATATCGGTGCGTTCGACAGCGAAGGCTTTTTGAAAATCCTTGATCGCAAGAAGGACATGGTGAACGTGTCCGGCTTCAAAGTATTCCCGAATGAAGTCGAAGACGTGATGGCGCAGCATCCGGGCGTGCTGGAAGCCGCCGTCATCGGCGTCCCCGACGCCGCCACCGGTCAGGCGGTGAAGCTATTCGTGGTCAAGCGCGACCCGGCGGTCACCGAGGCCGACCTGAAGAAATTCGCACGCGAGCGGCTTGCCGGCTACAAGGTGCCGAAGACGATCGTGTTCGCCGACAGCCTGCCGAAGAGCAACGTCGGCAAGATCATCCGCAAAGATTTGAAATGACGTCTTCGTCATTGCGAGGGGCGGAAGCGACGACGCAAACCCAAAACGTCAAGCTTGGCTGGATTGCTTCACCCTCTGGGCTCGCAATGACGAAACTTCAATGCGCCATCAACACCGGCAGCTTGGAATTGGCCAGAATATGCCGGGTTGCGCCGCCGAAGATCATCTGCCGCAGGCGGCTTTGCGTATAAGCGCCTTTGACGATCAGGTCGCAGCCAAGCTCGGCGGCCTTGGCGAGGATGGCCTCGCCGCCGCCGGCCTTGCCGGCGGCGATGGTGATGGGCTCCGCGGCCATACCGTTCATCCCGAGCGAACGCGCCAGCTCGACGCCGCTCGGACCGGCGACCGTCGAGCCTTCGACGGTCAGGATGGTGATGCGTTGTGCAAGCCGCAGCAGCGGCATGGCGAACGCGGTGGTGCGCGCCTGTTCGGTCGAACGGTTCCAGGCGATCAGGATGTTGGTGCCGAGCGAGCGCGGCGACGTCGGCGGCGCGATCAGCACGGGACGTCCGCTTTCGAAGAGGGCGGATTCGAGCGTGATCATCGAAGGGCTCTGCCATTCCTCGTTCGGCCGCGCCAGCACGATGACGTCGAAGACCCGGCCGTAGCTGCCGGCAAAGTCGTTGCCGCTGGGAGCGGATGCGTTCCATGCCCACGACAGCGAAGCGGCGCCGGTTTCCGACGTGCGTTGCTTGACGGCGTGGCTTTGCATGAAAGCGCGGAACGTCGCCTCGGCGTGCCGCACCATCTCGGCGTCGTTTTCCTTGACTGCGACCATCGCCAAACCGGCGTCGGGGTCCATCGCCACCATGTCGGCGACGGCGGGGCGCAACGGGAAACCCTCGATGCAGCTGTCGAATTTTTGCGCCAGCAGCAGTGCCGTATCCAGCGCCGAGGTCATCGCGACGTTTTGCTCGGTCGGAACGAGAATGGTCTTCATGCGGGCGAACCCCGGTGGCCATTGCTCACGGCGCGGCGATCATAACGCCGCGGCGCGGGCAGCATCAATGCTGCGGCACGATCGGCGAAACGGCGGCCGGCCGGCGGAAAACAGGACGCCCGCGCCTCTTGCTGCGGCCGCCGGTGTGCAATCATAGTACCGACGCGGCGTTCGACAAACCGCCCGATCCGGAGACCAGGAGACCTTCATGGCGGTGTATACCGACGTCGCAGCGGAAGAAGTGGCGGCATTCATCGCCGGCTACGATGTCGGCGAGCTGCTCGCCTATAAGGGCATCGCGGAAGGCGTGGAGAACTCCAACTTTCTGGTTCACACCGGCCGCGGCTCGTTCATCCTCACGCTCTACGAGCGGCGCGTGGCCGAGGCCGACCTGCCGTTCTTCCTGGCGCTGATGGAACATCTTGCGAGCCGCGGCATCACCTGCCCGCAACCGGTGAAGAATCGGGCCGGGCAGACCTTGGGGCGGCTCGCCGGGCGGCCGGCGGCGATGGTGACTTTCCTGGATGGCCTGTGGATTCGCCGGCCAAGCGCAACGCATGCGACGGCGCTGGGCGAGGCGCTGGCGCGCTTGCATCTTGCCGGTGCGGATTTTCCGATGCGGCGCGACAACGCGCTTTCGGTCGCGGGCTGGCGGCAACTATACGCCGCCTGCGGCGAACGCGCCGATCAGGTGCAGCATGATCTCAAGGCGCTGCTTGCAGCCGAACTCGATCTGCTCGAACGCGACTGGCCCCAAGGCCTGCCGCAGGGTGTGATCCACGCCGACCTTTTTCCCGACAACGTATTTTTCCTCGGCGACAAGCTGTCCGGCCTGATCGATTTCTATTTCGCCTGCACCGACACGCTGGTGTACGACGTCGCCATCTGTCTTAACGCCTGGTGCTTCGAGGCGGATCATTCCTACAATGTCACCAAGGGCCGTGCGCTGCTTTCGAGTTATGCCAGGGTGCGGCCGTTGTCGGCACAGGAATGGCTGACGCTGCCGCTGCTTGCGCGCGGCGCTGCGCTGCGCTTCCTGCTGACCCGCCTGGTCGATTGGCTCGACGTGCCGCCCGGCGCGCTGGTGCGTCCGAAGGACCCGGTCGAATATCTGCGCAAGCTTCGCTTCCACCAAAAAGTGAAAAGCGCGAGCGATTACGGAGTGACGGCGCCGTGAAACATCCGGCCACGCCGCTGCCGCACGTCGTCATTCATACCGACGGCGGCGCCGCGCCCAATCCCGGACCGGGCGGCTGGGCGGCGATACTGACGTTCGGCGATCGCGAAAAGGAGCTCAAAGGCGGCGAGCCGAACACCACCAACAATAGGATGGAATTGACGGCGGCGATCTCCGCGCTCGAGGCGCTCAAGCGGCCATGCCGCGTCGATCTGCACACCGACAGTCAATATCTGCGCGACGGCGTCACACGGTACATGGCGAATTGGAAGCGGAACGGCTGGCGCACCGCCGACAAAAAGCCGGTGAAGAATATCGACCTCTGGCAGCGGCTGGACGCCGCGCTCGGCGCCCACAGAATAAGCTGGCATTGGGTGCGCGGACATTCAGGCCATGACATGAACGAGCGCGCCGACGTGCTTGTCGGCGAGGCGATCGCGGAAATCCGTGGCGGCAAAGGCGGCGCGACGGATTAACGGCGCGCCCCCGCGCGGGCCGGCAAACGCATTCGCGCGCGTCGTTTGCTTAACGGCGTTTACGCATTCACTGTTAATTCAGGTATCGATTCATTTACCAAGCCGTTCCTGTTACATCGCCGCGCATAAGTCGACCTTAGAGGAGCCATCGACATGTTGAAGCAGATCAAAAAGTTTCTGAAGAACGAGGCCGGCGCGGCCGCCGTCGAGTACGGCCTGATCACGTCGGGTATCTCGGTTGCCATCATCCCGTCGGTCACCGGCGTCGGCAACAAGCTCGCGACCATCTTCACCCAGGTGCAAAACGCTCTCTAAGGCGACGATCGCTCGGTTCAAGAGCGGCCACACAGTCTGTCTGTCAGTCAAACTGGGCGCCTTCGGGCGCCCGTTTCTTTTTCCCGCGCGGCGTTGGCTACCGAGGGGTTAACGCATTCACTGTTAATTCAGGTATCGATTCATTTACCAACCCGTTTCTGTTACATCGCCGCGCATCAAGTCGACTTTTAGAGGAGCCATCGACATGTTGAAGCAGATCAAAAAGTTTCTGAAGAACGAGTCCGGCGCGGCCGCCGTCGAGTACGGCCTGATCACGTCGGGTATCTCGGTTGCCATCATCCCGTCGGTCACCGGCGTCGGCAACAAGCTCGCCACCATCTTCACGCAGATTCAGACCGCGCTCTAATGCAACGGCGGCTCGACGCGGACGCCGAGGCGGTCAAATTCGCCATGCTTCAGGCGCCGTTTCGTTTTGCCAACCACAAACCGACGGCCGCCTGCATCACGTCAAGACGGCGTCATTCTGCTTTCGCGGGAAATCGATGATCGAAGATTTCATGTTGATCGGGATCGGGGTGCTGGGCGGATGCCTGCTGATGCTGGCGTTCTTCCCGATGGTGCATGCACGGGCGATACGCATCGCTACGCGGCACATGGTCGAAGGCACGCCGATGGCGATCAACGAAATCCAGGCCGACAAGGATCATTTGCGCGCACAATTCGCCATGTCGGTACGCAAGCTTGAACTCAGCATTGAGGAAATGCGGGCGAAGGCGGCCGGCCATTCGGGCGAACTCAGCAAGCAGGGCCTCGAGATCGGCCGGCTGCATGTCGAGCTCGACAAAAAGCAGGCGCAAGTTCTCGCCATGCGCACGCGCGAGCAGGTACGCAAGAACATGCTCAGGCGGGCGGTGAAGATCGTGCTGTTTTTATTCGTCCGCGCAAACCGGCAGCATCAGCGACGGGTTTTTGAGGCCACTCTCAACCACGTCACCCGACGCGCGTAGGCCAGGCGAACTCGCCGCCACGGCGGCGAGCAACGCGCGTCACAATTGCTTGAGGAGGGCTTCGGCGCCCGATGTCTCGGCCTTGCCGGGCGTCTCCTCGACGTTGAAATTTTTCACCACGCCATCGTCAATCACCATGGAATAGCGCTTGGAGCGAAGTCCAAGCCCTCCAGCCGAGCCGTCGAACGTCATATCAATGGCCTTCGCGAATTCGGCATTGCCATCGGCCAAAAATTCGATCTTGCCGCCGGCGCCGGTTGCTTTCTTCCACGCGTCGAAGGTGAAAATGTCGTTCACGCCGGTCACTGCGACGGTATCGATGCCCTTGGCCTTGAACGCGTCGGAGTTTTTGAGAAAACCGGGAAGGTGATTGTTGTTGCAGGTTGGCGTGAAGGCGCCGGGAACGGCGAACAGCACGACCTTCTTCCCCTTGAACAGTTCTTCGGTCGTCTTCCACGCCGGGCCGTCGGGACCCATGACACGGAATTTCAAATCGGGCGGCAGACGATCGCCAACCTTGATCGGCATTGTCGTATCCTCTTGTGATGCGGGCGAATGATTTCGCGTATGCCGGGTAAATTCGCGGAACCTGCGGATTAGTCGAGATGGGCCCGCACCTCAATCGCTTCG
>JAGXAC010000186.1 GCA_019075925.1 Hyphomicrobiales bacterium
AGCCGATGGCCGAGCCGTTTCGTCCGTTCTGCTCGCGCCGCTGTGCCGACGTCGATCTCAACCGCTGGCTCTCCGGCGTCTACACGGTGCCGGTGACGGAAGACGACGAGGAGGACGAACGGCGCGACGAAGGCGGCGAGGCGCCGAACTGAATCGTCTTTCGTCATTGCCGGGCTTGACCCGCCAATCCACCTTGGGCCACGCAAAAGATGGATCACCGGATCTCGGCGCTGCGCGCCGGCCCGGCGATGACGAGGCGGTCATTCTGGACAGCCGGAAGGGCAATCTCTATAACCGCGCCGCTTGCGCGAGGTCTCGTCCGGCCTCGCCAGAGAGCGTGGGCCCAGGTAGCTCAGTTGGTAGAGCACTGCACTGAAAATGCAGGTGTCGGTGGTTCAATTCCGCCCCTGGGCACCACTACTAAAAATTTTTCCAAAATTTCAATCGGTTACAAAAGGTGGGACACTTTTTTGAAAAAAGTGGGACACTTTTGTTCACGGTCTCACCTCTTTTCGAGCAAGTGCGTCGCCGTTTCGGCGAGTTGCTTCTGGTCGGCTTTCCCAGTTACCCGGCTTTGCCACTCCCTCCCGGTAGCCAATTGCGTGTGATCGGATCAGTTCCGACGGGTATCCGACATTTCGCCACGCTTAATTTAATGAAAGACGCCGATTGAGGCGGTCTAAATCGCTTCCGTCTCAGCCTCTTTACGTTCCTTGTATTGAGCCAACCGATCCCATTGAGCGGCTACACGTAACAGAGTCTCACGTTCGGTTTGATCTTGCGT
The DNA here is from genome assembly GCA_019075925.1 of Hyphomicrobiales bacterium. Taxonomy (GTDB): domain Bacteria; phylum Pseudomonadota; class Alphaproteobacteria; order Rhizobiales; family Xanthobacteraceae; genus BOG-931. The sequence goes on from JAGXAC010000186.1 coordinate 785, forward strand.
CTTGGAGGCAATGCGCCGGCATTGCGCGGCACTTTTACGATACTGTTCTGAGTCGGGCATATGCACAGGGTAGCACAGAACGAGTATCACAGTGGCAAATTAGGAAAGCGCGGTCGTGTTTCGACCGCTATTTCAGTCGGAATGCTCGCTCAGCAGCAGGTCGAGCGCCGCTTTTCCCGCACGGCTCGCCTCAGTCATGGTCTCGAAGAAAATCTTAGAACGTTGAATCGCGCTGTTTCTGCCCGCGCGGTGAATCTCCCAACGCCATGATTTCGGCGAGGGCGCCCCGCCCTTTACGACAACGGAAAAATCGGGATGGCGGATCATGGCGGAGAGATTGTCAGACCGCGCTGTGAATTTCATCGCGTGCGGAGGATCGCGTTATCGTAGAGATCGAAGCCGCCGCCCCAAGGGAGCGGCTTCGACTTGCTATACTTCGGCGTTATACCGTCTGGATGTTGCCGACGGCGATCTTGCCGGTGCGTTGGTCCTCCCGGGTGTCGAAGCTGACCTTCTGGCCTTCCACCAGCCCACGCATTCCGGCGCGCTCAAGCGCCGTGGCATGGACGAAAACGTCCTTGCCGCCATCGTCCGGTTGAATGAAGCCGAAGCCTTTTTGGTCGTTGTAGAATTTCACAGTGCCCGTATTCATGGAATTTCCTTTCACTGATTAAGGTGCACACAGCCCCTCGTCGCGTTTACGCGCGACTTGGGACGTGACGTTTCGATGTTTGGAGGGTCTGAACGTGCGCCTGGCAATTCAGCGAAGGCGAAACGGCCTGATTGTCCGGCCAAAAGTCGATAAAATGCAACTTAGGCAATAAACGTGGTTTTTGCAGGGCAGCCAAAGGCGCGACTTTCTAAGAGACATAGTCGGGAAAAAACTGCGACGCAGGCGCGCCGGCGGAATCAACCGATTTGGTTGTTATCGGTCATGCCTCTGCGCCTAGCACGCGGCCACTGGTAACGATGCAATTTGATCTTATATCCATAACAATCGCTGGGTGATTTCATTCCGGTGACGATGCTTAACTCTTTCCGCGGGGGCTACGGCCGATGGTTGATTTTGATTACAATGCAGCCGCCGAGCTATTTCCAACGCGACGGCGATCGTTGGGTCGCCCGTCGTTTGGATACAAGCGATTTACACAGGCCTCGCTAGCTATCCGTTTCGCTATCGAGGACTTGCCGCCGGAATGCCTCAACGGCGCGTTTCTCGAAGTCGATGAACAGAGATACGGCGGCAACGATATCCGGCGCTTGTATGAAAGCGTCGAATATCCTCTGACACGTCGTTGTGCACGATCATGACCGAAGAGACCGTCGATCTCGATCAACGTCGCGGGATGATTGCACAGAAAGCGACCAAGCTTCGTCGGCTTTTGGCTGACGTGGAGGCGAATGAGAAGGCGCTGCGCGTTAGGCAAGAGGAGCTCGAATCTCATTTGCTGGCGGCTCCAGCTAAAAATTGGCACGACGCCGCCGAAAAGGCTCGTTACCTGCTCAACCTCTTTGGGACGACAATAGCCGCCGAGGATCCGCGCCGGCAAAGGCTTATTCGCGCAGTGCTTGCCGACTTCGACCGACTTTCGGATGAAGTATGAATCGGATGAAGTATGAAGACGCCAAACGGCAGCAGTTTTCGCGCCGGCCGAATTAATTTAATTGGTGCCAGTGCAAAGAAGCCCCCGCGGATCCCCCGTCAAAAATCCGCGGCTATGCCTTCCGGATTGCGTTCGGATGCTTTGAATTTTTTCAGATGATTTCTGACCGCAGCTGTGGCCTCCTTACGCGTAGAATATCGGGGACCAATTTCCGTCGCTTGAGCTGAACTGACCCCTTCAAGAATCAGGAACATCGTCAGCGTCCTTTCAGCATCTTGCAAGTTCGTGCGCCGCGGAAGCAACCGAACTTTCGCCATTGCGATCAGTCACCGAAAGTCCAATGCGTCGACAGTATCAGATCGCTCTCCGCAACCACTCGTTCGTGCGCTTCGCTTCTGCTCTTGATGCGATATTGCAGGCTTTCACCTTCAGTCGGCCGCAGGCTGACGATTTCATAGCACCCGGATGCTGCCGATCGCGCTATCGACGGGATGAGATCGACGGTTTGTCCGACCTTGAACTTGTGCGTCAGGTTCGTCATCGCAAAGCCTCCTTGGAGGAAAAATCGATCGCCCCTTTCGCCGCACTGAGGTGAGACGGAAGTATTACGGTTGAATGTAAGGCCTTTTGTCCTCGGATGCGTCTATGAGCGTGAACATTGGTACGTTTCGGGAGTTCCAGCTGTACATGGTTTGGTGACAAATCTGGCATCTGGCGTAGCTACGTTGCTGAAACGACAGACGGGCGATCGCCACTTCATATCGGGTCCGGCAATAGGGACACTTGAAGAGGACCATCGCTTCCCTCCGCGCCTTAAAGCTGTCTAAAGTCCGTCGCGCGGCGTAGCTGACCCGAGTTTGCCTTCACGTAAATCAACGCTCGAGGAAGCTTCTGAGCCCGTCGCGTTCCGGAGTCTCCTCAATTTAGAAGCGGGGCGGGCGGGCAGGACCGCCTCTGCCCACGGTTCCTGAAACCACCCGAGGCTTCATCGGCAGGAGGCCCTCGCGCTGCAACTTTTTGCGGGCCAGTTTGTGGGCGCGACGGACTGCTTCCGCCCTTTCCCGGACTTTCCTCTCGGAGGGCTTCTCGTAGTGCTTGCGGAGCTTCATCTCGCGGAAGACGCCTTCGCGCTGCATCTTCTTCTTCAGCACCTTGAGAGCTTGGTCGACATTGTTGTCGCGGACGAGAACTTGCACGAGCCTTTTCCTCTCGACAGCGCAGTTGGACGGTCCGATGGCCAATACCGAGACCACCTAGCGTACGATTGAGCAGGAATTCGAGTGCCAGTGGCGCCCGCAAATCGCGCCAGCGTCAATATTTGAGATTACGCTCTGCCGACGGGTGCCGTCGCCGCTAAGAAAGAGGCGGAGACTTCGGGACGTCGCTATTTCGCGAGCGGCTCGTCGGGCAAGTTGGTCTTGCGTATATAGAGATCGGCCAATTTGTCAAAGTCTTCTTAGCTTGTATTCGGAAAAGATCATCGCCCCAGTCCAGATTGAACGTGGCAGGCGCGCCTTGCTACTTAGCGCAGCGATAGCGCGTACGCATACTAGTTTTGGAAATAGGGCTCTCATTATGCAAGCGATACTTCGATTCCCGTTTGAGGCAGAAATTACCTGGATACGAATGTGGGTGGCCCTTTCAAAAGGGTTGGCGTTATTATCTACGCACACAAAACAATGTTCACGTAAAATTGACGACGCGCCTGAGCACCGCCGCTCTTTCCGGCGCGGCGAATGCGCACAGATCATCCGCTACGAACTGAAATACGCCCGCTATTTCAGGTTGCTGCGTCGCATCCATTGCCAACGCATCAGCGGGAACCATGCGTTGGCTGCGCTTATTGTTTGGTCGGCTTTAATGGACTTTACGGGGCCGAGGGGCGAACCTTGAATACGAGGGAGCGTCCCATGCCGCTCAACAATCGCAAAGCAGTCCTGCTCGCCGGACTTGTCGCCATGCTGACGATGCTGGCGCCGTCATTGGCGCCGGCCGCGTTTGCCTTCCAACCCGCCAACAATCAATGCAGAGTTGTCGGCGCGATTTCGCATCGTTGCTATGCCTTCCACAGCGACGCGACTTGGCGCGAGGGCTTGCCGGATTATCACGGCGAGAACGGCGGGTAAGTAGTCGCCCGTGAACTACGCTTAAGCGACTGATTGCGACTCGATTTTCCGGACCGTGGGCGGTTTGAGATTGCAAGGTTTTGGGGCTTGAGGTCGCGGAAGCTTGCGATTTGATTTTTGCGATTCCCTTTTGTGACGAACAATGATTCGGTGGCGCATTGGAGGGGACGATGCGGCCGAAGAAGCATGCGACGATGGGCGAAAGCGATCTGTTCAGGGCGCGGCTCGATCAGATCATCGACATGAAGCACGAGCTGGTGGCGCTTGCCGGCAAGCTTGAATGGGGTTGGCTCGATGACCAGATCGCGCCGCTCTACAGCGAGAATGGCCGGCCTGGGATCGAGAGCCGCTTCGTCATCGGGCTTTTGCTGCTCAAACACATCTTCACGCTGTCCGACGAACAGGTGTGCGAGCGCTGGATCTACGACCCCTATTTCCAATACTTCACCGGCGAGGAGTTCTTCCAGCACGCGTTCCCGCATGAGCGCTCCGACCTGAGCCATTGGCGTTGCCGGCTTGGCGACAAGCTCGAGCTGCTGTTGGCCGAGAGCTTGCGGATTGCGCACCAGGCCGGCGCGCTGCGAACCAACGACCTGGCGCGCGTCACGGTGGACACCACGGTGCAGCCCAAGGCCATCACGTTCCCGACCGACGCCAAGCTGCTGCATGCCGCGATCAAGGGGCTCAATCGGCTGGCCAATAAGCACGGCGTGCGGCTGCGGCAGTCCTATCTGCGGATCGCCAAGCGCGCTGCCATGATGGCGGGACGCTATGCTCACGCCAAGCAGTTCAGGCGTCACCGTCGCGAACTTCGCCTGCTGCGCTCAAGGCTCGGCCGCATCATCCGCGACATCAGCCGCAAGATCGCCGGCCAAGCTGACATCGAGGCGGCGTTCCAATGGCCGCTCGCCCGCGCCAGTCAAATCCGCTCCCAGCAGCAGCGTCAGCGCGGCTGGAAGCTTTATTCCTTCCATGCGCCCGAGGTCGAATGCATCGGCAAGGGCAAGGCCAGCGCGCCTTACGAGTTCGGCGTCAAGGCCTCGATCGTCACCACCAACGCCCGCGCTCCGGGCGGCCAGTTCGTGCTCCACGCCAAGGCACTGCCGGGCAATCCTTATGACGGCCACACGCTCGGCGCCGTCATCGCCGCCACCGAACGGCTCACCGGCCGCATCATCGAGCGCGCCTACGTCGACAAGGGATATCGCGGCCACGACACCACTGATCCACACCGCGTCTTCATCTCCGGCCAGAAGCGCGGTGTGTTCGGCGTCATCAAACGCGAACTGCGCCGCCGCTCCGCCATCGAGGCCGTGATCGGCCACATGAAAAACGACGGCCATCTCGGCCGCTGCCATCTCAAGGGCCACACCGGCGATGCCGCCAACGCCGTCCTCTCCGCCGTCGGCTACAACCTCCGCCGCGTCCTCGCTTGGTTGAGGATTCTCTTACGCCTCATGCTGGCCGCGCTTTTGCGCCCCTGCCCGAGTTTATCCACGCTCAAAGCAGCTTCTTAACGGGCGACTAGCAAGTCGTCACTCGAAGAGGGCTTCCATGATGGACGTCGTCATGCTGGTGATCACCTTCGTTTTTTTCGCACTGGCGATCGGCTACGTCTATGCGTGCGACCTGCTTTAGGACGGTCGCGATGATCTTAGACTATTCGCTTGCTGGCGCGGTGACATTCCTCCTGCTCGTCTACCTGACTTACGCGCTACTCAAGCCCGAGCGGTTCTGAGAGGACAACGGTCATGACCGCCATCGGATGGGCGCAGATACTTCTCTTTTGCGCGATTATCATCGCGATTACGCCGGTGCTCGGCGCCTACATGACGCGCGTGTTCAACGGCGAGCGCACGTTTCTTTCGCCATTTCTGCGTCCTCTAGAAGCGGCAATCTACAAGCTGGCCGAAGTCGATGAACGTCACGAGCAGCATGCCGTCACTTACACGATCAGCATGCTTCTCTTCCACGTCGGTGGCTTTCTCATCCTTTACGTACTGATGCGCGTGCAGCAATGGCTGCCGTTCAATCCGGCGGAGCAACCGGCCGTCGCCCCGGACTTGTCGTTCAATACATCGGTAAGCTTCATCACCAATACCAATTGGCAGAATTACGGCGGCGAAAGCACGATGTCCTACCTCGTGCAGATGCTTGGTCTCACGCACCAGAATTATTTGTCGGCAGCGACAGGCATCGCGCTGGCGATGGCGCTGACCCGCGGCTTTGCCCGCCAT